>CAYFGG010000007.1:0-19623 GCA_964342795.1 uncultured archaeon
CTTGCTTTTGGGATTAATAGCTTCTTTAATGTCTTCAACATTGAATCTGTAGTTATCATGATAGATAGGTATATCTGTGCATTTAGCCCCCCCTAGTTTAGCGAATTTATGAACTACGAAATAAGAAGGGTCCGAAGTTATCATTTCACTCCCTTTTGGTTGAATGTGTCTCATTAGGCAGTAAAGCGCCTCCGTACCTCCATTTGTAACATGTAAATCATGATTAGGTAAGCCTAGATCATCTAAAATTAAATCTCTCAACTTTGGTAATCCAGAAGCCAGTGGATACTTGGTATATTCACGTTCATCAGCAGTCTTTCTTATTGCCTTCTGAATGGCATCATGAGTTGGTAAATGATTCGTGTTCTGGGACATCCAAACAATATTTTTGTTGTTATGTGCATAGTCAAAATCTTTACTCATGTTTTATCATCCCGCCTAAAGCTATTAAGCTTGGGCTCATCACCATAGAGAGCAGTGACTAAACAAATGTCAGATTCAATCTTTTATCGTTTAATATCAAATCAGTTGTTTCCTAGTTTAACATGGTTAAGATCGATAGGTTTTGAATTTTGGATGGTTGGTTTTACCCCTTTCTTCATTGGTTATGTTGTTGGAGCAAAGACACTTTTTGATTTCGACCTCTTTTATGGTTTTGTGATTATTGCCTTTTTGACATCCTCCACTTTTATCCTTAATCACATTTGTGATTTAGAAATAGATAGGACCAATCCTCGAAAGGAATTCAGTCTACTTGTTAGAGGTACTGTAACAGTTAGGCAAGCATGGTATCTATTTTGGTTTTTTCAGATTACCTGTTTGGCCATGTCTTTCAGATTTAGTGACGAGTTTGTCTATTGTATACTGGCTTTATCCTTCATCTCATTTGTTTATAATCTTGAACCTTTTCGACTCAAGACAAAACCAGGCATAGATATAGCCTGCAATGGAATAAGTCTAGGTTTCTTCATTCCATTATCAGCTTGGTCGATAAGCCAGCCCATCCTTGATTTCCCTCGCCTCTATTTTTTTGCAACCCTCTGTTATCTGTTGGCGTTGTATTGCCCTACCATGGCAGTTGATGTGGACTTTGATAGAAAATCGGGCGTCAATACGTTTGCGACAAAATTTGGTGCGGTATTCACTATGCGACTATCATGGTTCTTCACAATAATGGGCGTTTTGACCTTACTTTTGTGTGGTTTTTTTGAGATATTTCCTTGGAATTACAAACTTCTTGTATGGACTGGATGGCTTCTTGTCCTTGAAATTATAGTACATTACATATACTTGCCAATCAATTCTAAGCCTAGTTACGAGATTGTTGCTCAGGGTTCTATAATACTAGCAACATTAGAAGCCGTTGCAACTCTTTTCTTTTTACTTATATTTTTGGATATGCTGCCTATTGATTAACAAAACCCATTACTTTCTTGCAATTTGAGCATGAAACTGCAATCACTCTTCCTGCGTTTCTTTGACTACCGCCCGCACCTTCAGCAGTGAAGTCAACAATCTGGAATCGGTAGGTGTTGTCTTCAACACCGATATCCTTGCTACAAGAAGGACATTTTGAGGGCGCATCTGGGCTATCGTTCTTGGAACTAAACATACTAGGCCAATTACATATGTTATATAATATAACACTCTTCCAATTACGGATTATCGATAAATGCCAGAATTGATGCTTATTGGAACTGCACACGTTATAGACTTAGAATCTCCCCTCGAGAGATATATCAAAGAGTTTGATCCTGATGCAGTGGCCCTTGAATTAGATAATGAAAGGTGGTTCTCCTTGAGATCTAACAAAATGCGCTCAGGTGGTCCTATTTTTGTAAGATTGTTAGCTCGATTACAGGAGTATTTGGGAGAAACATTTGGTAGTTCACCAGGTTCTGAGATGCTTGCGGCCGCAAAAATAGCAAGATCGATTGGAGCTGACGTGAATTTGATAGACAAACCTATACTTCCAACGCTTAAAGAAGCCTGGAAGACCATGCCTTGGAATGAGTTCTGGAGTCTCATATCTGACAGTTTTATATCACTTGTAGGAGGTGGAGATCTCAATCTTAATCAGAGCATGAGGACTGGCGACTTCACAAAAGAGTTAGATGAATTTTCTTCAAAATATCCCATAATAAAGTTTCAATTAATTGATAGGCGTGATTCATACATGGCAATTAATCTGGTTAAATTATTTAGGAAAAAGAAATATGATAAGATAGTTGCGATTGTTGGTGAAGGTCATTTAGATGGAATAGCGACGAGATTGGAATCCTTAAATCCGAGAGTGGTAAGACTCAGAGATTTATTGCAAAGTAAAGGCAATAGTATTACCTTTTCAATAGAAATCTAAAAATCGTAAATTATGGCTAATCGGTAATCCCAGTTTGCTTGAACCGGAGCACCACTATTGGTAAACGATATTGTAACTTGATATCCACCTAATTCAAGTCCATCTCCTTCATTTTCATAAAATGCAGTATTCCAGCTTGCGGTTTCTCCCCCACACGCTATGTTTCCTTGTTCACTCCCAATCTCATCTCCAGAAGAATCTTGGACTATTATAGAGTAATCCAATTGGCCACCAACTCCTACGCATCCGATGTTGTTGAATTCTACTTCCAAGGAAGAGACAAATATCTCAACGTCTAGGTCATAGTTTTCACCACCATTTTGCACCACTAGTGCCCCATCCTGCCCCTCATCAGTATAGTCTTCAGGAACAACTTGCAATATTCTGGTGAGTTCTCCAGTTTCCCCATTTTCATCTTTTACAGTTAATGTGACATTGTAATATCCTCCAGTAGACCAAGAGTATTCCGTTGAGGATTCATTTACATTTCTCTGTATCCCGTCACCAAAATCCCAACTGTATTCTGTAATTTCTCCATCAGGTCCGGTGGAATCACTAGCATCCAAAGTAATATTTGAATTTGCTCTGACTTTCTCGACCTCACTTCCACTGTCTTTGAATACAAAATCAGCAGTTGGCCCTAAAGACTTTATCTCAATATTTTTGGTCGTAGTACCTTCTTGTCCATCACCATCTTTAACGGTCAATCGTACAGCATATTTTCCGGCCTGATTCCAAGAGTGTTTTGGCGATTTTAATGAAGACGTCTGGTTATCTCCAAAGTTCCAAATATAATCAAGAGCATCACCCTCTGGATCGTATGAATCCTCCCCAGAGAATTGTATTTCCTCACCAGTAAATACAGACGTCTTGTCAGCATCAATCGATGCTACAGGAGGCAAATTTGTAACTTTAAATGAATGAGTAACGGTGTCAATCTCACCTTCAGGATCTTCTACAGTTAGAGTAATGCTGTAGTCACCTTCATCAAGTTCCATTTCAAAATTGCTTTGCTTAGAAGCAGTGTATTTTGGCCCTCCAGCTTCACCTAATTCCCAACTGTAGGTCAGACTGTTTATGTCTTCAATGTCTGGGTCACTGCTTGCCTTTCCATCAAAAACAACAGGCTTTCCTTCAGAATAAGATCCTCCATTACTTGGAGAGGTTATGGTTGCAGTTGGCGGTCTATTCCCCGGTTCTACATCAATTACTACTATGTCTTGACTTGTGAGTCCACCTGTATCTCTGACCATTAGAGTGATAACTAAATCTTTTCCTTCATTATCTATTGTTACAAAGGCAGACATCTGATTGCTCAAATCAACAGGTGCTCCTTGACCCGATAGTGTCCACATGTATTCTAATTCATCACCATCAGGGTCACTTGAGGCAGACCCATCAATCTGGAAAGGTTTTCCGGCCTCTTGTACTTCTCCTAGTCTGGGTTTTAAAATTAGAGCTTCAGGAGCACGATTTACATCTTCTTTTTCATCATCATCAAGACAACCTGTAAAACACACGGTAACAATTATCAAAGATGCGACTAGTGCCTGAAGCATTCTCATATTCTTTCTTAGGTTAGCCTTGTATTAAGAGGTATGTGTCGACTACAGATTTAGATTACTTCTGATGGGCCTTTTCGCACCGCATGCCTCACAATGAAGCATCAAAGTACGTGCACTTCTTAGGAAGGCTGTATCAGGTCTATTACATTCCTGACACACTACAAAGGTATCAATATATGACTCAACTCTTTCTCTAATCTTTTTTTCTGGTACTCTTCCTTGAAGAACCAATCTTCTGTTGTTAACTGAACCTGCCGTACCGAGTTCCTGCAGTAAAAATTTGTAAAGATGGTTTTCATCTCTCCTAAGAGCATCTACAATCTCAGTGAAATTTCTTATTATTGTCTTTTTACTTCCTTCATGTAGTACATCTGGAGTTGGTGGACTGAACCGCTCACCACTACTCATTACGTCTTCTAGGCCTTCTCTGGCCCTATCTAGCAATTTTTCATATTCTAAATCCACAGTCTCCTAAATGCTCCCTTTGTAAAGGTTTTTGTTATACTATGGTCTTCTTATGAAACCATAAATTAAACCTAAAGAAAACCCAAAATGTTGGATAAATAGAACCAGTGGGGCGTATATTCCTTGTTTCAATCTGTTAGTTTGAAAACCTACAAGTAATCCAGCTAATCCTAAAATTACAAAATAAAGAGAATTTAGGAATAGAGGTATCATAATATCTATTTTTCCAATCACAGGCACTTCTTGACCTATATATGACAAATAATAAAGCGACATTAACACCAGAAATGCAATTACAAATACGAAATACCGAATATCAAAACTGCTTGGGTGCATTCGGGTAACCTGTGCTCTGGTTTTACCATAGTTGAACATTTGTCTGAGAAAAGCTATGGGTCTTGATCTTCGATGGTGCCAAACAACAACGTCAGGTGCATAGAGAATTTTGTAACCTGCATTACTTAGACGAATATCAAATTCTACATCTTCTCCGGGCCAAAGACTATCATGAAATCGAATTTCTTGAACAATTTCTTTTTTTATTATGTAATTGCACGTTGGATTGTGACCAATTTCTCTTGCCTTTGAATGGCCAACAGTATATCTAAACGAGAAAAGGAATTTGGATCCAAATATTCTACCAACAGCTTTAGCAAAAGGTAGACCTTGCCTTGGTGTGTAATTTGGCCCCCCTACTCCAGCGTATTCTTCGTTTTCTTGGAGATGTTTCACGCCATTTCGCACCCAGTCTTCTCTTAGGATGGTGTCGTCATCAGTGAACGCAATAATGCTTCCTTTAGCAAGATTAGCACCTATGTTCCTTTTTTGGCCCGCTGCGACAGGATTGTATTCTACAGTTACATCTATACCTTTCTCTTTTGCTACTTTGGAATTTTTCTCAATTAGCCTAGTAGTTTTGTCCCCTATAAGGATTAATTCAAATTTATCTTTTGGATAGTCTAGTTTTACGACACTTTCTACTAATCCTTTGATGAATTTCACTTCACCAGTGGTAGGTATAACAATTGAAACAAATGGTTCATTTTCCAAAATATTTCTCCCTTTATTTAGTCAGAGTTCATATCCTCATATAAAATACTACTCAATTCCTCTTTCATTTCATTGACAAGCTCATCATTCTTAGTAAAAACCACGATTTTTCCAGATTTATATATGTTAATTTTACATTTCTTTTCAACAGACAAAACGGTTCCCGTGTAAGCTCTTTTCTTGAACATTTTCCCTTCCAATTCATCGTTTAATTCTTCCAATTTGATTTCTAGCCTCTTCTTTGGAATCAGTACAAAAGAACTGCAGTTTTGGCAAGTTTTGGCTACACTGAACACATTTTTTATTCACCACAGGTGGTTAAAGTAAGTTGCTATTGATATTCCGTGCCCCAATCCAGTACTCAACACAGCCGCTTTGAGTCGTTGATGCGATTTAGGGTTCGAGAGGTACTTTTAGTCTCTAGTCCATATGATTATTTTACACTAGAAGAGGATGGAAGGATTAACGAGACAATCCTTCTGGAATACAAGCAACTGAGCCTTTCGTATGCGCCTCGTATAACACACGTTACTACTGCAGAAGAGGCCTTGATAGCACTCAGGGAGAGAAGCTATGATTTGGTAATTACAATGTCCAGAGTGGGAGAAATGTTAGTTCATGTTTTTGGAAATAAAGCTAAGGAAATTCAAAAGGACATACCTGTGGTTCTGTTGGCCTACAATACTCGTGAATTGGCATTGTTTAAGGCAAGTAAAGCCATTGATCTAGTCTTTGTTTGGTCCGGTAACTCCCAAATTTTCTTAGCAATAATCAAGATAATTGAAGATTCAAAGAATGTGGAGGACGACACAACTCTAGGGGACGTTCCAGTAATCTTGTTGGTAGAAGATTCTAGGCGTTTTTACTCTTTGTATTTACCATTGCTATATCAAGAATTGATGGAGCAGACTAATAGTTTGGCGGGAGAAGGATTGAGTTTACATCATCGTGTATTAAGGCGCCGGGCAAGAGCCAAAATTTTACTCGCAAAAGATATGGAAGAAGCTCAAAACTTCTACAAAAGATATTCCAAACATATTATTGGCCTGATAACCGATGCAGCTTACCCTTGGAGAGGGAAGCACACTTCAAATGCGGGTGCAGAGCTCATAAAGATTGTTCAAAAAGACGACTACGACATACCAATCATAATGCAATCTTCCTTACCTGAAAATAGGAAAGTTGCTGAAAAACTCAATACAGAGTTCTTGGACAAATCTGATTCCGGCCTTCTGAAAGGAATAAGGGCATTTATGCGTGAGAAAATGAGTTTTGGAGATTTTGTATTTCGAGATTCTGAAGGCGATGAAATTGGACGAGCAAAAGATATCGAAGAAATGATAGATGTTCTCCCTTATGTTGATTCCGAATCACTTAGATATCATGGAGAGCGCCATGATTTTTCACGCTGGTTTAGAGCACGTACTGAATTTGACTTAGCTCTTGCTTTAAGACCAAAGAAGGTTGGTGATTTTGTAGATATCGAAGAAGCCCGAATGCATCTTCTTAAGATGATGAAGGACTTCCAAAGAGTTAATCAGAAGGGAGAAGTCGCTGACTTCACAGTAAAAGTCCTCGATATTGGTCGTGATTTTTTGAGAATAGGTGGAGGGTCTCTCGGGGGCAAGGGTCGCAGTTTGGCTTTTTTCCACTCACTTTTAGCCTCCTCCTCCGTTTACTCTGATTTCCCTGATATTGATATACGTGTACCTCCATGTGCAGTTGTCGGGACAAGTGTTTTTGACGAATTCATGTCTAATGAAAGTATATCGTCTATAGCATATTCAGACACATCACAGATTGACGATAATGATATAGCCAAAGAATTCTTAAAAGTAGATTTACCATCGCATGCTTTCGAAGATATAAAATCGTTCTCTGATAGGATAGATTACCCTATAGCTATACGCTCATCGAGCTTGCTTGAGGATTCGCAACATCAACCTTTTGCAGGCGTGTATGAGACCTATATGTTGTCGAACAACAATCCAGATCCGGAAGTTAGATTGAAGAATATTTGCGATTCCATAAAACTGGTCTATGCCTCGGCATTTTACAAGAATTCTAAGTCGTACATCGCGTCAACCCCAAATAGTATTGAAGAAGAGAAAATGGCAGTTGTAATCCAGCAGGTCGAGGGAGAAAAACATGGTCATTCATTCTATCCAACTTTTTCAGGTGTCGCTCGTTCTAGAAATTTCTATCCTTTGGGTGACTCACTACCTGAAGAGGGCGTCGTTGCTGTAGCATTAGGTTTAGGCAAGGCAGTTGTAGAGGGCGAGAAAGTATTCAGATTTTCTCCAAGTCATCCAGAGCAACAATTTCAATTTGCGACAACTGAGGATTATTTGCGCTCATCACAAAGAGAATTTTGGGCAATAGATATGTCTAAAACAGAAACTATGCTTGGTACGGAATCAGGAAACAATTTGTCGCATTTAGATTTATCCAAGGCTGAAATGGACAGACAATTACATTCAATTGGTTCAGTTTATTCCCCAGGAAACAACGCAATTTATGATGGATTATCAAGAAACGGTGTCAGACTTGTTACCTTTGCCGGAGTTACTAAGCATAATCAATTTCCTCTTTCGGAAATTATAAATTACTTTTTGAGAGTTGCCGAGGAAGGTTTTGGAGGCCCAGTTGAGATAGAGTTTGCCGTAACAATAAATCCTTTGTCTAAGTCGAAGCGTTTTTCGTTTTTACAAGCGCGTCCACTAGTATGGGAACCTGTTAATCTTGAAGTAGATATTGAAAATCAAGCAGGCAATCTGCTTTGTAGGTCAGACAGTGCATTAGGTAATGGCCTAATTGAAGATGTCAGAGATGTTCTTTACATTGATCCAAAGGATTTTGTTAGGGGAGAGACCGATGAGGTGGTGGAGAATCTTGAGAAATTAAACACCCAGTTGATAAGTTCAGGTAATCCATATTTGTTGATTGGCCCAGGCCGCTGGGGTTCTACCGATAAATGGTTAGGTATTCCTGTTCGTTGGGCCCAGATATCAGGTTCTTCAGCGATAGTTGAATGTGAAATGAGCGATTATCCAGTAGAGGCATCACAAGGCACGCATTTCTTCCAAAACATTGTTTCTTTTGGTGTTGGTTATTTGACCACCAGTTCTGATTCTATCAGTTGGGAAATTTTAGAACAACAGGAGATGAAAGGACATTATGGCCCTATCCGACATGTCCGTTTCAATGCGCCATTACGCATAATGTTAGATGGTCAAACCAGTAAGGCTGCCGTTATTGCAACAGAATAATTATTCCCAGTAGATTACTTCTATTCTAATTGTATATTCTGCGTTCCCTCTTTCATGGTCAACTACGAAGAACCAATCACCTAATTCATTAGCTTCGTCAAACCACGCTCTGTCAGTACTATTGTAGTAATCTAGTTCAATGGAGTTTACCTGATCAGTATTGTCAGTGTCATGTGTGTAATTCTTTGCGACACATCCGTTGCACTCCTCATCTTGATTGTTACCTTCGTCTTGGTCGGGATTTCTCTCTTGTGTGTAATTGTATAGATACAAATCTAAATCATCATCATGTAGGGAACTAGTTTCATATTCCAATGTTGCCCTGATATATCTAGCTGGCAAACCATACACCTGTGTAGCGTGTTCCTGTTGATCTGAGCTTATTGTTCTTGTGGTGGTGTATTCATAGTTAATGCGAAGTTCAACATCATCCGAATAACTAGCCTCATCGCTCTCCCCCTCCTCGTTGGTTATTCTGACTTTTACAGTGTATAATCCAGAATCAAATTCCCATGAGGCTTCAGGTTCTGTAGTTTCATCATCCGCGTAGAAACCCTCAGCAGAGTCATAGGAAAAATCCCATTCATATTTGACTATCGTACTTTCTGAAGTAGAATCAGTAGCTGAAAAGGTAAAAGTTGCTTTTTCATCACCTATTACTTTCGAGTCCGTGTCATCGTCGGTTGTTATTACGGCTCTCATCTCACTCTTTGTTTCTTCAATAGTAATCTTTACGGTCGCCGTATCAAATTTGTTCCCATCGGTTACAGTTAGAGTTACAGTATAGCTTCCTTCATTTTCATATGAATGTGTTATTCTGCCGTTATTTGCAATATTTCCAATTATATTTTCTTCCTTCCCGTCGTTTTTATCGAAATCCCAGAAATATTCTAACACATCCCCATCAGGATCACTACTTCCTTTTCCCGTGAAAACAATAACTTGGTTTGGTTCAAACTTAGTCCCGCCCTCTGCGCTAGCAGAAGCTTGTGGTGCACCATTTTCCACTTCCTCATCAAGAAAATCCAAGCATCCTGAAAAGAGGACCATTCCGGTAATCACCAAAGGTAACCATCTCATGCAGACTAATCCTAGTGTGCTATTATAAATCAGTTAGCTCTCGGCTTCAGCTGCCGCCTTTCTTGATTCTTTTATCTTCTCTGAGGCTTCCCGTCTTGCCATTCTTTCCTGACGTCTTGCTTCAACCCGTTCCATTATCAATTTCATGTACATAGCGTCATGTTCCATGAGTGGAGAATCAGAAATAGTTATAACGTTGTAGTCATTTTCAAGAATCACTTCTGCTAGATATTCAAATTTGATTTCCCCTTTTTTTATTGGTGAGTAGTGTCTTTCGTTTCCTTCAGTATCAAATTCTACTCCAGAAAAATGAGTGTAGAATTTTTTGAGACCCAAAGAATCTTCAAAGAAATCAAATACGCGCTTGAAACTGTCACGATCATTCAACCAACGATTTCCTCTTGCATGTAGGTGTGGCCAGTTGATTACAGGATGTACGCCCTTAACTTTACGACATATTTCAGCTATCTCCCTTGCGCTTCCAAACAATCCAGCCTTACCCGACAATTCTATTCCTATTTGTGGGCTGTAGTTATTCGCGTAGTAATGATTTCGCATTTCTTTGAATATAGGTATGAGTGTTTTGATTGCTTCTTCAGATGAGATTCCGTGATAGGGGCCAATGTGCGTCACGATGTTCCTAGCTCCTATCTTGTTCCCAACCTCTCCTGCAAATTCAAGGAATTTCTTTGACTTGTTACGCATATATCCGTTTCCCAGAAAATCCATGTAGTATGGTGCGTGAATAGCCATATGGATATCTAGTGACTGAGCTATTTCCCCCAGTTCCTCAAAGTCTTCTAATTCATCAACGTATTTTCCTCGAACTAGTTGAATCTCCATACAATGCAAACCTAGGGCATGAATATCCTCAATTCCATCTCTTATGGTTCTTCCTTTACAAGAAAGAGGTATTCCCGCCGGCCCAAACCTAATCATCGTTCATCGCGGATTGAACGGTCCTATAATTACTATTGCTCACTTTTGGCCTATTTTCTATTATTTTTTACAACCGCTTCCTCTTTTATCAATTTTTTAATGGTCCCTCTTCTCACATCCCGTGAACAATCAGAGATTGGAGAAGAAATGGCAGAAGAAATGGGAAGAGGCTCGGCTCTTTGAATCTGAACCTCGTGATGACCAAGAGAAATATTTTGTAAATTGCCCTTATCCTTACATGAATGGCTATCTCCATTTAGGTCACGCATTCACTTATCTCAGAGCAGACATGGTCTCCCGTTACAAGCGAATGAAGGACAAGAACGTTCTTTTTCCTTTCGCTTTTCACTGTACCGGAACTCCAATCGTAGCCGCAGCTCAAAGAGTCAAAGAAGAGGAAGAGAGCCAGATTAATGCACTAAAACAGATGGGATTGAGTAAAACTTTAATCAAAAAGTTCTCAAAACCAGAGGAATGGACAAAGCATTTCCCAGATAAAGCAATACAAGATTTGAAGAGTTTTGGAACCTCTATTGATTGGAGACGCAGTTTCATTACGACTAGTCTAAACCCACCTTATGACAAATTCATAAAATGGCAATTCAACAAATTGTTAGACGGCAATTATCTGATAAAAGGCAGTTTTCCAGTGGTTTGGTGTCCCAAGAGAGAAACTGTTGTAGGCGATCATGATCGTCTATCAGGCGAGGGAGAAACACCACAAGAATACACTTTACTGAAGTTTGAAGGTGCGAATCACTCACTAGTTGCAGCAACACTTCGTCCTGAGACCGTTTTTGGGCAGACCAATATCTGGGTTGATGGTGATGGAACATACATTAAGGCTAAAGTTGGTAATGAGATTTGGGTTATGTCTCAGAAAATGCCTTTCAAACTTAGATTACAAGGGCATGAAGTCGAAGAACTCGGAGAAGTCTCTGGTAGAGATTTAATAGGCAACAAATATTTGGCTCCACAGATAGAAAAAGAGATTATAGTTCTCCCATCCAAATTCTGTGATGCTTCAATCGGTTCAGGTATTGTGACTTCTGTCCCAAGCGATTCACCAGATGATTATCAAGGCCTAGTGGACCTTCAGAATTCTCCATCTGACTGCGATGCCTGGAGTCTCGACCATGAGTATATAAAATCAATTAAGCCTTTAGCCATTCTTGATTCAGGTGAGATGGGTACTCTTCCAGCTCCAGATTTATGTAAGAAATTAGGGATAAAGAATCAAACGCAGAGAGCTAAGTTAGAGAAAGCCAAACAAGACTTGTACATGCACAGTTTCAATCATGGCGTTATGCTAGAGTCAACAGGATTTGTCGCAGGTAAGCCAGTTGAAGAGGCGCGCGATATAGTGAAGAATAAATTAGTCGATGAAGGCAAAGCTACGATTTACTACGAGTTAACAGGACCGGTACAATCACGCTGGCTTGCAGACTGTGTTGTAAAGATAGTTGATAATCAATGGTTCTTAGGATATGGTGATGAAGAATGGACAGTTACTACGGAAAAAGCTTTATCAAAAATGGAATTGTATCCTGCAAAATCCCGTAATCAGTTCGAATATGTTCTTCGATGGCTGAAAAACTGGGCTTGTGTTCGGGAGAAAGGCCTTGGAACTAAACTACCATGGGATGATGATTGGGTTATTGAATCTCTAAGTGATTCAACAATTTACATGGCCTATTACACTGTAGCACACTATCTTAAGGATTTGAAGGAAGAACAAATGAAAGAGTCCTTGTTCGAGGCCATATTTGGAGAAGGTAACACGAAATTAGCAGCAGAAGAATGTGGAATAAAGCAAGCCGATGTCATAAAATGGCGTAATGAGTTCAATTATTGGTATCCTTATGATCTTAGGATAAGTGGAAAGGACCTTATCCAGAATCATCTTTCATTCAGTTTATTCAATCATACTGCGATGTTCAGTGAGGACAAATGGCCTAAGGGGTTCGCAGTGAACGGTTGGGTCCTTGTAGAAGGTGAGAAGATGTCCAAATCTAAAGGCAATTTCTTCACGCTTAAAGAGCTGACAGCAAAGTATGGTGCTGATGTTGTTCGTTTCACATTATGTAATGCAGGCGAAGGTTTGGACGATCCAAATTGGGAGATATCATTTGCCGAGACTGCAGGTAAGAAGTTGAATAATTGGATTTCATTCATCAAGGAAAATAGAGGGAAAGGTCGCACTACAGATCATCCAGTTGATGCATGGTTCCGAGAAGTTATGGCTGACATTGCCAATCAAGCTCATACGGCAGCAGAAAGACTAAAATTCAGAACATCCACTCGTCTTATTTTCTTCGAGCTCCCACAATATTTCAAATGGTACGTTCAGAGAGTTGGGGAACCGCATGCAGACATTGTGAAAGAATACATTTCTATGGTGACTAGAGGTATTGCACCTATTGTGCCACATACTGCAGAGGAGGCTTGGTCCCTATCTGGTGAAGAAGACTTTGTTCTAAACCAACCATTTCCTGAGGGATATCCTCCTAATCAGGAATTGATTATTGGAGAGAATCTAATCAAGCAGACTCTAGAAGACACACGCGCTATTCTAAATATTGCTGACATAGACAAACCAGAAGAGATAGTCTTCATCATCGCACCAGATTGGAAGTGGAGTGCAGTTCGTACTGCGGGTGAATTGGCAGACGGCCGTGGTCAGGTCAAGTTGAATGATTTAATCTCCAGTGTCATGCCAGACCTTCCCTCAGAATCAAAGAAGCTGGGCGCTGAGTTCCTAAAAAAGTGGGTGTTGAAAGATATACCATCACTAGGCCCTGGTTGGCAGAAGAAGTATTCCCAAGAAGTAAATGAGTTTGAAATTTTATCCGCAGCGATAGAATTCTTTGAGAATAGGTTTGATTGTAAAATCTCTGTTGTAGAAGCCGATAAAGCAAGGTCAAGACTAGTTTCAAAGGCCAATCAAAGTTCTCCTCTGCGACCTGCCATTTTTGTTTCTTAAATGGCATTTTATCCTCGATAAAACCCTTTTGTAATGACCTAGTTTCGACTTACCAATCTTTATAAATGCCGCCCTTGTCCGGCGGTTCCCGTGTGAGAGTTTATTCTCTGGGAGTGACAAAAATGACTAAACAGCGTCAATCACGAATAGCCTTGCTAACCGTAGCCATGCTTCTTTGTGGAGTAATGCTAGGGTTCGTTATAACAGACGATGTGTCTGCAGACGGAGCACATAACATAGATGGTTTTGTACAACCAAATCTTGCAAGTGTTACAGTTACAATTCTAAATAGCGAAACAGGGAATTCAGAGACAACTACAACTGAAGCGGATGGTTACTACTCTTTTAGTGACGTCAGTTCAGGCGATTACTTAGTCAGATTCTCTAAATCTGGTTACCTTTCTCAATTGCAATCATGGGATATTAGTGAGGGCGGAAGTATGGCCGATGTCACTATGACCGAAGCTCCATCTGGTAGCGGAGAATTGAGCGGTACTGTCACCAATTCAAGCGGTGATGTTTCCGGAGCTGTTGTTTCGATTTACTCTACAACTCTCGAGAATTCATGGTGGTCTGGAACAGACGTTGGATATGCATGGACGACAACTACAGATGAAAGCGGAGCGTATTCATTTTCGGGTTTACCTGGCGAAACTTTCTCAGTTAGAATCACATCTGATGATCACTACACTTTCGTAGCAGCCGATGCATCTGCAGGTGATTTCAGTATCACAGAAGTAGTCTCATCCAATGATCAGAATATTAGGGTAAAGGACACTTCAGGAAATACTATAAGTGATGCTACAGTTTTCATGTATGATACAGCAACATCAACATGGACGGAATCAACTAAGTTAGGAGGAGCCACATACGTTCTCAGCCCAGACAGTGGTTCTGAGATTTATGTTTATGCTTATCATGAGAATCATAGCCCTTCAGTCATGAAGATTGCTTCAGTTTCAAGCTCTGGAACATTTGATATGGTTGTTGGAGAAAATGATGCAGCAGATGATATGGTGGTCTATATTTCTGCTTCACCTTCAAACGGTGCTCAATCAAGCATACCTAAGATGGGTGAAAGAATAATCAAGCTAAGTCCTTCACCTTCGGCATCAATCGCAGTAACAAGTGATTATACAGACGTTGGTGGCCTTCATGTTGTAGCAGATGGTGAACAAGTGAACTTCAGTGGTTTATCTTCTTCATCTCCTGTTGGAATTGCCCAATACGATTGGAGCTTTGCAACGAGTGGGGCTGAGACATCACACACCTTCTCTACAGGCTCCACAGAAGTTATTTTGACTGTAACAGATACATTTGGTGGATTATCCACAGCAAATGTCACCATTATGGCTGACGGCACTAATCCTACACCAGCTGTTGATGTAACTGTCAAAACGGGTGTTTCTGATGAGGGAGTGGCATATAACGATACAAATGTCAATGAGGATCAAAACGTAGTTGTTTTCAATGCTTCAAGCTCAACAGATGACTCAGGTATTGTATCATTTGAATGGGACTTTGGCGATGAGACTACTGACACTGGTGATGTAGTTAGCCATGTATTTGCTGATCCAGGCAGTTTTGATGTAGTTCTAACTGTGACTGACGCAGCTGGAAATACCGCATCAAGTACGACAGCTATAGCAGTTCATGACATAGAACCACCTAGAGCAGCTTTCACTTGGTCATACACTAATGAGACTGGTGGAAATGTCCCTAGTGGTGCAATGGAAGGTGAACCAGTTCACTTTAACGCAAGTGGTTCTGAAGATAATTCAGGTGGTGCTTTAACCTATCTTTGGGATTTTGGTGACGGAACAAGCAATGTAACTGGTGAGAAGGTAGATCATACTTTCACTGAGACTTCTGAAGAAGGTTTCAATGTCATTCTAGAAGTAACAGACGCATCAGGTAACAAAGATCAGATAAGCTACAAAATTAAACCTGCCCAAAAAGACAGACCAGATCTCTATGTATCTTCACTTTCATTTAGTGATGATAATCCTTCCGAAGGAGATGCAGTTACAATCAATGCTACCATAAAGCTATTGAAGATGAACGTTACAGATGCTTTCTCAGTAACCTTCTACTTAGATGAAATCAGTAACACTACTGCTATCGATACGATTGAGGTAAATGAAACTGCCTTGGCATGGGGTATCGAGAATGGCTTTGATGTCGAGACCACATGGACTGCAACTTCAGGAACACACACAATCTATGTGGATGTTGACACAACAGACGCTATAGATGAAAGTGAAGAGAAGAATTCACTCTCAAAGGTTATCACTGTAAAATCAACAGATGATTCAAGAGATTGGACTTCCATTGGCTTGATAGTGGTTGTGGTTCTTCTTGCCTTCGGTGCAGTTGGATACATCTACAGAGATTCTCTATTCAAGTAGGTTCTCTTTAGGTAAAATTTAGCTAATGCCCTCGTGAGGCCATCTTGGTCTCTAGAAGAGCTTCTTCAAGACCAGACATGGCCTTGCCTAGGCCTTTTGAGACGTTTCCAACAAGTTCAGGATCGTCAAAGTGAGCGGTTGCCTCAACAACAGCTTTGGCCATAGTTTCAGGTTCATCAGACTTGAATATACCTGAACCAACAAAGATTCCATCCATTCCGAATTGCATCATGAGTGCTGCATCAGCTGGTGTAGCTATTCCACCAGCAGTGAATGTCACTACTGGTAAACGGCCTAGTCTCTTAACATCTTCTAGAATCTCAAGGACTTCGGCTTCTATCTGTGCTCTATCCTTGCCGAATGCATTGTAACCTGCTGATTCCCCTAGGTTCTGCTTGACTTCATCATCTAGGAAAAAGAATTTCTCAACAATTTTAGTTGCCATAGGTGGCAGATTATCCGAAGCTTTTACCGCCGCTATTTCAGCTTGTAAAAGTCTAGCATGCCTCATTGCTGCGACAACGTTTCCTGTTCCAGCTTCTCCTTTTGTTCGTATCATCGCAGCACCTTCCCAGATTCTCCTTATAGCTTCACCAAGTGACGTTGCACCGCAAACAAACGGTACTGTGAACCCATCTTTCACTACATGGTAGTAGGGATCGGCTGGAGTTAGCACCTCGGATTCATCAATCATATCAACACCTAGTGCCTCTAGTACTCTGGCTTCTGCAGAATGTCCTATTCTGCACTTTGCCATTACTGGGATTGTAGTGAAGTCAATAATTTCCTTAATCATATTAGGGTCAGACATTCTTGCAACGCCACCATCAGCCCTTATGTCAGCAGGCACTCTCTCCAGAGCCATAACTGACACTGCTCCTGCGTTCTCAGCTATGGATGCTTGTTCAGCATTTACAACATCCATTATCACTCCACCCTTTTGCATTCTAGCAAATCCTCTTTTGACCAATTCTTTTCCGTGTCTTAAGGATTCAAGGTCTAAATCAAGTGACATTTCTCCTCCTTTGGTGGACCGGGCGGGATTTGAACCCGCGGCCTCCGCCTTGCGAAGGCGGCGATCTTCCAGACTGAGCTACCGGCCCTCCGGTTGAGTTACCAGTCAATGAAAAATTACAAAGCACCGCTAGACTCCAAGTGTATAGCTGCGGCTTCACTCAGATCCTCGTATAATTGTTCATCATCAATACCAGAGTAGGAAATTTTACCACCTCTACCGCGTTTTATCTTCATTATTTCGAATTCAGAAATGATACTGTCAGCGTATGACATTATTGCATATTCATCACCCTCAACCTCCAGAGCTCCATGTATTTTCATTTTAATCTCATTACCATCTCCATCTTCAAAAATCTCAAATTCCGTAGTATCCTCTTTCACTTCCGTTTTCTTTGAGCCAAATGACGGCAGCCCCCAGCCCTTGGTTTTGGTTTCCTCAGGAGTTATCTCACGTCCCATGGCTTGAGACCAAGCGTTAATCACATCCTCCTGATTCATTCCGCTTGCTAATTCTACCTTATTCCAATTGTTCATAACCCAAGGAGGATTGTCAAATTTTGTAGACAGTGCCTGAACAAACATTCTGAGGTCATTTGGATTCTGACATCCCAGTTTGAGTTCTATGTACGCGTTACGTGGTGTGCCAAAGAATCCTTTGTACTTCTGTGATGTAATTCTTGCTTTGAAACCAGCAAAGCGGAATGAGACACTCCAGTCCATCTCATCAAAACCGCTGGATCTGAGTCTCAGCTTTGCATTGTCATCAATACTCTGACAAGCCTCCCAGAATTTTTCACCAAAGTCAGTAAACCAGAGCAATCCAAATGTTCCTCTGTTTTTCGTCTCTATTCTGCCAGATTTGAGAGCCCTCTTCTTGACTAGAGGGTGCTTATCACGTGGCTGAGCCAGAAGCGTTACAGAATGCACTAGTTCTGCACAAATAGGCATGCATAAAACATCACCGCTAACTTTAATAACGCCACACCAACACCAAAGTCGGCCTTTGGGCCATTGACGGTAATCAATTCACATTCAAGCCTTCTTGGTAATAATCTGGAGGTTTAGAGTTTAGGAGTTAGTCCGCCCTTGGTTCAAGGTTAATCGCAAGAGGTGGTATTATGAATATAGATCCAACAAGTAGCAAGTATGTCATTCGTGCTTCAATAAGAGCGAATGGCGTGGTTAACAAGTCTGATGTAGTTGGGGCCGTTTTTGGTCAAACAGAAGGACTTTTAGGAGATGAATTAGATCTTCGAGATCTTCAGAAAAGCGGACGAATGGGCCGTGTTGAAGTAGATGTTAAGAGTGACAAAGGCAAGTCAACGGGAGAAATTGTTATTTCTTCAAGTATGGACCAGGTGGAAACATCTGTTTTTGCTGCAGCGCTTGAAACGGTAGAACGCGTAGGTCCTTGTAAGGCAACCGTAAAGGTAACTGCTTTGGAAGACAGTCGCAACTCCAAGCGTGAGGTAATCATTGAACGTGCTCGAACACTATTGATTGATTTAATCAAAGACTCAAGAAGTGCAGGTTCAAACATTACAGATACAGTTCGACAAGTCCTACAGACTGAGGAAATTGTTAGGTTCAAGGGTAAATTACCCGCCGGACCCAATGTAGATTCAAGTGACGCAGTGATATTCGTTGAAGGTAGAGGTGACGTTCTCAATTTGTTAAGGCACGGAATAAAGAATGCAGTAGCAATGGAAGGCACGAACATACCTAAAGAAGTCGTTGAACTAAGTAAGGAGAGAACAGTAACAGCATTCGTCGATGGAGATCGTGGTGGGGAAATGGTTCTTCAAGAGCTTCTTCAGGTAGCTGAAATTGATTTCATATCAAGAGCTCCAGATAACACAGAGGTAGAGCACCTTACTCACAAGCAGATAATGAAATCCTTGAGAGATAAGGTCACAGCAGAGTTGTTCATGGAACAGAATAAGTGGGCACGTCCTTCTTCTTCAGGTTCAAAGAAAACGCCTGCAGCTAAAAAGACACGTAGAAGCACCAAAAAAGTATCTAAAGAAGAGGCACCTGCCGAGCCTGAAGAATCTAAGGAAGAAGCCCCAGCAGAAGCTGCTGTCGCGAGTCCTTTCTTTGTAGAGCAATTAGATCAGCTCCAAGGCACAAAGAATGCAAGGTTATTGATGGGTGAAGAAGTCGCAGACGAGGTTTCTATCAGTGGTCTTCAAGAAGTATTAGAGACTCGTAAAGACAACGGAGTCAACGCATTGGTTATGGATGGAATAATAACTCAGCGTTTGATTGAATTGGTTCCTAAAGCAGGTATCAAGACAATCATTGCCGAGAAGAAAGGACCTCTTCCTAGAGATCCAGTTGGAATAACCATGTTCACTCGTGAAGATTTAACCTGATAACAAGTAACTCAGATAAGTTGGCAAAATGGTTATATCCCACTCCAGCAGTGGGTTACTGTTATGGCTGACGAAGCTAGTATTGATGAAGAAGGTTTACGACGTTCTGCACG
>CAYFGG010000008.1:0-17052 GCA_964342795.1 uncultured archaeon
TAATGATTCCTGAAGGTGAAGCAAGTGACCTTAGTGGAAGTGTAGGAACCTATGATAACAAAGACGTCATCGACCAGATGAATCCCATCGCTAGAGCAGTCTATTACTTAGGAGATGTGAACTGCCATCAATTATCTCATCGTTCATATTCATACAACGATAATCAGATGCCGTTCTGTACAAGAGATGTTGGAATATTCTTTGGCTTGGCAATTGGCTTCACTTATGCATTAGGAAGAAGAATTGAGTTGACACTACCTATGATTATTCTATGTTTGGTGCCGATAGGAATTGATGGTACCGTACAACTTCTAACAGATTATGAATCCACCAATGTGAAGAGAGTGATTACAGGACTTATCGCAGGATCTGCAACAGGAGTTGCTCTAAAGATAATCGCAGACTCTCGAGATCGGAATTAATCATCCTAATTCAATTCTGAATCACAAAACGGACATTTTGCATAATAATCTAACTCTCCCTCTTCCTCATCAGTCTCTTCAACAAAGACCATTTCAGGGACTACACGGTAACACACACTACAGAGTTTGCCAGGATTGTATATCTTCTGATATGTGAATAACACTATAACTGCAATTATCAAAACCAACAAGAGTACAATCGTGAAAATCATTAATTTCTCTTCAATTCTCCCTTCAAATAAGTGGTCATTTCTCTAGGGTTTACTACGTCCCAAAAGAATCTGAAATCCTTGTAGGTAAATCCACCAAGTACTGATAAGACTGAAAGGAATAAGAATCCACCAAGTGCTGAGAACAGGAATAACTCATACCATCTATCAACAACTATGCTAATCTGAATCTGCCACATCAGAACTCCTACTAAGATTGCCACAAATAGCTGCAAAAAGAAGTTGAAACGTGGAGTCATGTCCAGATAAATATAGCAGAATATCCTGAGAGAAATACCAACAAATATTTCTGATGCAAGCACGGAGATAGCGGCTCCTTCTCCACCTAAGCCTGGCAGGTCATACAAGCCGATATGTGGTATTTCCCTAGGAACCAAAATCAACATTAGAATAATACTGAGAGATGCGGAAAGAATATTTGCGATAGATGCGAGATCTGGCCTATCCGAGCCCCGAAGGGCTATTGACCATGGTCTATTAATGACCCTAATTAGAGCGGCAAGTGCTAGTAGCTGTAGTATTGTACTTGCTGGAAGGAATTCACGACTGATGAATACTTCTATTATCTCACTAGACCAGACAACCGTCATCGCAACTATTGGGATACATATCATTGAAATGTACTTCTCTGTGTCATACACAAGCGATTGGACCTCCTTGTTCTTTTTGGTAGAATGAAGCTTTGATACAGCTGGAAGAAGCATTTCCTCTATCGCTAAAGCAAACGTACCTATGAAAAGTGCAATCCGTTGTACTGCGAAATATAGGCCAACCTGATATGTGCTGAAGAATATACCTATGAATATCTTGTCAAAATGCTGTTTGAAGATGACAAATATTGATGCTGCAGCCACAGGAAATGCATAAGATTTGTATGAACGAAATGTCTCCTTGTCAGGTCTGGATATGGGGTAGTCACGGAAATACCAAATCGATATGAGTATGATGACCAGAACTCCGATGAGGTAAGAACGTGCAAGCCAAAGCACACCCCAACCCATAAAGGCTGTAGCTATGAAGAGAAAAGAGCGAAGTGAAGTCCCAATGACATTAGGTATCGCAATTCGTGCTCCTTGTTTCAAGCCACTAAAAGTAGCTGTTATCACTCCTAAGAACAGGAATAAGATATAATACAAAATAACTGTAAGTAAAAGGCCGGGTGTCTGAATATCATAGAGTTCTTTGCCAAGATAACTTGTCCATACCCAATAGGATAGTCCAAATACAGACAACATAAAAGATATCAGAACAATTCTTATCGAAAGGAAGGTACCTATACATTTGCCAAGGTCAAGACCCTCACTGATTCTCTTTATGTGGGCCATTTTAAAACCAAAGAACGCCAAAAACGTGAATCCACCAACTAGACTGAGTGCATAGCTAAACTCACCAAGAGCTGAGGCGCCCATCTTCCTCGCAACAAACAGTAGCGCAATCCAACCAATTATCGCATTGATATTCTCAACCGCGAAAAGCAGTGCTATCTTGCGAGAGGTCGCCATTATTCGCGCACAGTGGTTGGGATTTAAAGCCAGCCCTCCTCAGTAACAACATGCCTCCAGAACTGATTGTTGCAGGAGTTTTGGCTCTTGATAATCTAAAAACCCCTCATGGAGAAGGTAAAAAAATCGTAGGTGGTGCAGGAGTTTATTCTAGTGTTGCAGCCAGTATTTTTACTGAAACTGCTCTAGTTGCCGCAATTGGAAATGATTTCCCTGTTAAGTTCATGGATGAAATAAAATCAAGAAATATAAATATCAAATCTGTAAAGGAATTAGATTACCCTACATTCCATTGGTCTGGAGAATACGTAGGAGATATGTCACAAGCAATCACGCATGCAACTGATTTTCAAATTAATGAACATTACGACTGGGAGATAGCAAATGAACACCGAAAAGCTAAGGCCCTGCTATTATGCAACAATGATCCAAATATACAGTTGAGAATTCTCGACCAAATGGACACAGAAATAACTGCAATGGACACAATGAATCTTTGGATTGACACAGAAAGAAAGAAACTCGATGAAGTTGTTTCCCGCGTTGATGTTCTGTTCATAAATGACGCAGAAGCTCAACTTTATTCCGGTTTGAAGGGGCTTGATGATGCTGCTAGTGAATTGTTACAAAAAGGGCCAAAATATGTTATTATCAAAAAAGGAGAACATGGAGCCTCACTTTATACAAAGAAAACATGTGAACATAGGGGTGCCTTCCTTGTTAAAGATTTTATTGATCCAACTGGAGCAGGCGATAGCTTTGCTGGAGCTGCAATGGGATATCTCACGAGTATTGATGAAATAAATATAGAAAATATTGTGACTGCCATGGATTATGGTGCTGCTGTTGCATCAGTTACGGTAGAAGGGCTAGGTACTAGTTCGATAATGAATATCACTGAGCCTGAAATTCAAAGAAGATTTCAAAAAGTAAATGGTGGGCCCGGCCGGATTTGAACCGACGACCGCCCGGTTATGAGCCGGGAGCTCCACCAGACTAAGCTACGGGCCCGGTGGCGCCGCTGATCGGATTCGAACCGATGACCGTCCGGTTAACAGCCGGATGCTCTGACCTGCTGAGCTACAGCGGCACTGAAGTGTGCTCACCCAAGTATGGTTTAAAACTTCTGCGATGAACGGAGATTGTATTTATCCACAGTTTCCTTAAGCTTCAATGTCACTAGTGATAATGGTCAGAACTAGACTGACTACGGGAGGAATTGCTGAACCTGTCGTATCTGACACTGCCAAAACCCTATCAAAACTGGGACATAGAGTTATTTTACTAGCATGGGACAGGACGGGAAAATTCGAGACAACAACGACAACTGAATGGGGTACAATATGGAGATATCAAGAAGAGTGTGCCTTGAACAATCCCGGTCTATTTGCCAGAAAACTACCTGGATTTCTTTGGTGGAGCACTTGGCAGATACTAGCTTTTCACAAACTTGAAAAGAATATAATTCTGCATTATCACGATTTAGATACATTACCAGCTGGTGCTTTTACCTCGAAAATATTAGAAGTACCACTAGTCTACGATTGTCACGAAAACTATCCTGGATTAGTCAAAGGAGCTGTGTCTAATACAGTCGCAAATATACTACATAAATTTGAAGCTAAACTGCTTGTAAATTGTGCAGGTATAATTTCTGCAGGCCCTGCAAATTATGCAAGAATTGAGAGCATGCTCAAGGAGGGTACTAAAGCGCCTTTTGCCGCCAGTGAAGAAGATGCGCATGAGGTGATGAAAATGACTCAGCAACAATTTCTTAATTCAAAGCTCACAAGAGTAGGAAACGTCAAAAGATTAGACGCATACCCTATGCGAAAAATCGAAAATAGGGAGAAAAATGACAAATTCCGGATATTGTACATAGGTGTTCTGGAGAGACACCCCTCAAGAGGGATTATCGAAACGAGCCTGACTATTGGGAAAATGAAAGATGTTCAATTTGATATTGGAGGTTTTGGGACATTAGTGCCAAGAATCAAGGCAATAGAGCGAAAATTTGAGAATGTGAATTACATGGGACCAATCCATCCAGACAATGTCCCACTCGAAACAATGAATTGTGATGCTGTCTTGATGGCACTTGACCCCACAAATGTTAACAACCGGCTGAGTGCACCAAACAAACTGTTTGAAGCTATGGCTGCTGGAGTGCCGATAATAACCTGTAAAGAACTGCTAATGGGGCAATTAGTAGATAGAGAAGAGATTGGATTGACCTTCCCATGGGGCAAGTGGGATAGGCTCAGAGCAACAATAATGAAGCTGATGTTTGACAAACAACTTTGCGCTGAAATGGGTAAGCGTTCAAGGAGACTGGCTGAAAAGACCCACAATTGGGAACGTTGTGAAGAGAGAATCGAATCGCTCTACAGATTTGTTAAGAGAAATCCTAATCCTGAAGACGCCTAGCTATCTCTTCAGGTGACAGAACAGTTGGTAAAGTGTCCAAAGAACGTATCAGATACATCTCGGAGAAATCAAAGGGATTCTCAATGTCTGGATCTATGCCCCTAGCCAGTTTCAGATAAGTGTCTATCATAGAATGCTTACCAGATAGGTTGAACAGATTAGTTATCATGAAAAAACGACCAATGTTTATCTCCGTAACACAATATTGATTTTGATCGTTCATTTTGATATCGATGTCATAGTTCCCATGTGCTTTATCTCCGGATAATTTCTGAATCACATCTATACAAAAGTCAAAAAGCGATTTGTCATTTACTGTCTTGGCCAACTCAGGAGAGGAAGACATATTGCTAGGCCTTGAAGCTGCCTCGATATAGGACAGACGTTCGGCTGCTTTCATCAGAACTAATTCTCCATTGTTCCAAGTACTTTGGCATGCAAAATCTCTTCCTGGAAGAAATTCAGATATTGTGAAATCTGAAATCTTCATTCCCCTCATTTCATTCCAATACTTAATCCACCATTTGGCCTGATCTACATCCTTTACCTTAGTAGCTCCCTTAGAACCGGCTCCCTTTATGGCACGACACCACAACATCTCTGAATCGAATTGAGAGAATATTCCGTCTACGTCTTCTAAACTCTCTACATGATAGGTCTCAGCCATACGTATGCCTTTTTCAATGGCAAAATTGTAGAACTTCCATTTGTCTAAACATAAAGCCACTGATTCGTGATCTGGAAAGAAAAGTTGTGTTTCCAGTCTATCTCTAATCTCAGATAATTTCTCTACTTCTGGATCATTTGTTGGAATTATCAACTCAGGTTTCTGTTCGGAGATTATTCTTGATATCTTGGTTTCATAATCTGGTGAGGATGCTGGAGGAACTACAAAGCGACTATCAACATTAGCTCTGGCCACTTTGTACTCAGAAATATCAAAACCGATTAGAAAATAGTCGTCTCTCTCTTTTATTGTAGTTATTATGTTATTAGCTCCTCCTCCTCCTGCCCCAGTGATAACTACTTTCGTCCGTGACATTTTAATGCATCATCTCTGAATTCGGATAGAATTTGAATTCCAATATATTATTGGAAGGATCTTTCAAGAAGAAGGTCTTGTGCATCTCAGGCATGTTATCAAAACGTGTTGAAATCGGATTTAGTAATTCTACCTGATTATCCTCTAAAGAAGCAACGAATATGTCGAAATCAGACTGTTTGTGGAAGGTTATACCAAAGTGCCGTGGATATGGTTCTGGATCATTATCTATCTTATCGGGGGAAAGATGGCAGACCAATTGATCTCCAAACATATTGAACGTTACACGGTCATCATATCTACGTCTATTTTCAAAACCCAGTTTACCCTCGTAAAAATCTAGGGCTTCCTCCAGATCCTTGCAGGGTATAGCAATATGGAAGGCATTGTTTGGATCTCTCATTAACTTTTGACACAGATATGATTATTTATAATCTGAGTTTTCACTAAAAATTGAAGTCTAAGACCTGTGTGTCTAGTGTTTGTAAATTAACTGCAATAGCCCTACATGGATCTGGCTGAAAACCCATCATTTTCTGATAATCGGTCTGAGACTGCCAAGTACCTGGATTCAACATGAGAACACCTTTGTATCTCTCGACACCGCATGAATGCACATGACCTGTAACAAAAATATCCGGAACATCACGGATTAGCATATGATCCTCTCTTTCAGGTGCTAAAGGTGTCTTTCCTCCATATATCGGTGCCAAGTGCCTTCTATCAAGTAACTCTTTCATCATTGCCATTGGATTGTCATAGGAAAGATCACGGAGACTGACCAAATCATCAAGAGATTTGCCATGGTAACATAGAACTTTGACACCAGCGATATCCAACAAGACCGGATTGGCTGTAAAAGTAATATTGTCTTTGAAATTCTTTATGACACGATCTGGAAGTGGTAGCTGAGGTTCCATCAGTCTTACTGCATCGTGATTACCTGGCATTATCACAGATTGTATTTGTTCTGGAATCTTAGAAACTGAAGTAGCTAGCTCTGAGTATTGTTCCCAGACATCAGTTATGGAAAGATCCTGTTCTTGACCAGGATAGGAATCAATACCATCTACGACATCTCCTGCCATTATCAAATAGCCTGGATTTGGTATCCACTCCTTGTGATAGTCAACCTCTCCGTTCAACCATGATATGAATTTGGACCATTCCTTACTCTGAAATGTGTTGCTTCCTAAATGTATATCTGATATGAATAGTGCAATATACGGTTCTTCGGCTCTTGCAGATTCTCTGTAACGCCCAAGATGTGGTCGAACTATAGGTGAGTTGACGAACAATAAATTACCTTGACGGCTCAACTTACCTGAAACTCCTATAACCTCATCATGAAGTAGATTCAGGTTTTGACCTTCCGATTCATTCAACATTATGTTAAGTCTACTCTTAGAATCTTCAAGAGTCGCTCTTATACGTCCATTAGAAAAAGTCTGGATGTCCGCAACCATTCCTATAACTTTATTCTCTTCATCTGGATTCAAATTTGCTAGGCCACCAGCGTCTCTCATTGATGGGTCGCGTCGGACGAGTCTTGAAAGTGTCTTGAAACGATCGTTAAAAAGTGAAACATAGCTTTCCAATTTACCATCTGCTAAACTCTTAAAGATTTGTCGTTCAACTATAACTGGAGGAATGTCTGCAACTTTAGGTCGAGTTATAGGTTTAGGAGGTTCGGGAACCTCATCTGGTACCAAATCTGATACGCTGAGGAAAAGTTTAGGGCCTTCGAGAGATTCAATTGATCTTTCAAGAATTACCAAACCTTCTGGGTGGTTCATAACGTGCGTAATCAATTCAGGAGAAGGCATCAACTTTCTTTCAGAAAGCCAAGCAATGACTTCCTTTTCTTTCACTGACAAGTCCGACCCTATTAGAGAGAGAAGAAAACCCTTTTTGTAAGTCATTTTAGGTAAAGTTAAAATGATTATATTATTCCAAAAAGGGAGTTGTAAAAACGGCTTTAAAAACAAAATAAAATTAGTTGAGGACCCTTATCATTTATAGGCAGTGGGCTATACCCAAGGCCCCACTTGTTGGGAGCATATTATCTATGACAAGAATGCAAAATTCCGATAAAAGTAATGTTTTTGACAAGCTAATGGAAGAACAGCGCATTTTCAGGAACAGAGAGGCCTTGTCATCGGCTTATGTACCACATAAATTTCCACATCGAAATAAACAAATCAATGATATTGCAGGCATTTTGAAACCTGCACTTTACGGCGCGCGGCCATCCAATATTTTAATATACGGTCAGACAGGAACTGGAAAAACTGCTGTTACAAAATACATATGCAAGCAGATTCTTGCAAAGGCTAATAGTGAAGGTAGAAAGATTCACACTGCCTACATAAATTGTAAACAAACAAACACGCCCTATGGTGTTTTAACCGGAATCGGAAAAACTTATTCTACTGAATGGGAAAAACAAATTCCAAATGCGGGTTGGAGAATTGATAAGGTCTACTCTGCCTTAAAGGAAAAGGCAGACGAGGATGGCGGCATTGCTATTGTGGTCTTGGATGAGATAGATGCTCTCGTGAACAAAAAAGGTGATGATATTCTCTATCATCTTACTGGTCTTGACTCCGATCTAGACAATTCTAAGATATCTCTTATTGGCATCTCTAATGACACTAAATTTACATCTCAACTTGATCCAAGAGTAAGGTCCAGAATGGGTGAGGAAGCATTGATATTCCCACCGTACAATGCAATACAAATTGAAAATATACTGAAGCAAAGAGCCAGTATTGCTTTCAAAGAAAATGTAATTGACCCCCTAGTACTATCATTCTGCTCTAGCAGAGCTGCTCAAGAGCACGGCGATGCAAGGAAAGCCCTGAATCTTCTCAGAATATCTGCAGAAATTGCAGAGAGAGAAGGTGAAGATACAGTAACTGTAGATTACGTAATCAAAGCGAAGAACATTATGGAACAGGATCTGATTCGTAATCTTGTATCAACATTGACTTTGCAGTACAAAGCAATTCTAGCAAGCATTATTCTTAATCGCGGCCCCAAGGAAAACGTGCAGCAGACCACTGGGGAAGTTTACAACACTTATAGCCTAATTTGTCAACGCTTTCAGGTTAATATCCTTACACAGAGGAGGGTTGGCAATATCATATCCGAACTAGATATGCAGGGTTTGATAAATGCCAAAGTAGTTAGCTTGGGCCGACAAGGAAGAACTAGATACATAAATTTAGAGATGGACCAAAGGCAAATTGATGCGATATTAGAAGAGGATGATTTCTTAAATAAAATCGTTGAGGGGATGAAAGAATCCAGATACTTCAGTAGCATGCAGCTCAGGTTAATCTGAGTCGCGTTCTCGAATACCTTCTTCCCAGCCTTTTTCCCAACCTGCTGCGATGGCTGCTTGGAGGCCTGCCTTTCTAGCTGCTTTTCTCGCCTCTTCCAGAACTTTGTCTCTCTCTTCCTTAGTGGGCTGATGATTCAAAGTTTCTGAAATCTTTTTTGCAGACGCTGTTAATTCCTTAGCCCTATCCCATATTCCATTGACTGCTTCTTCGAGAATTTTATCACCCTCAGATCCCGAAGGAGCCGAAAGTGCTGCTGCATGGCCTTGCTCTTTGGCCTCTTTAAATGCTTCTGATTTCATAGCATTTCCCTTAGTCTTTGCCTTGCTATATTTAGCCCAAGAAAGACCTCTAGTGATTCCTGGAACATATTTTTTTATCAATTCTGGAATCTCAGGATCTAGGTCCTCTTCTGTGGACATACAGGAACCACTTAAGGACTGAATAAAGAAAGTTAACCTTAATCTCTATAAGTATCTGGAAAGAATAACAAAAGGAAGGTAATTATCTCAAGACGGCCAAGCATCATTAAGATTGAAAGAACGAAAAGTGCAGGATCTCCAAAACCATAATATGTCGTGGTAGGGCCAATTACTCCTAAACCAGGCCCAATGTTGGCCAGACAGGAAAGCGAAACCGATATGCCGTCAACTAATGTTAGGTCAGGTTCCAAATACAGTGTTACTAAAGAACCAACTAGGAATAGTATAATGAATATGAAAAAGAAAACACCAACGTTACGGAATAGAGCGTCATCCAACACCTTTTCTCCAATTCGAAGTTTGATTATTGCACGTGGATGAATAACCAGAACCAGCTCTCTCTTTAAGGCCTTAAAAAGCAACAAAATCCTGACCATTTTGAGACCGCCAGTTGTTGAACCTGCACAACCTCCCATGAACATTACTAGAAGCAGTACAAATATTGACATTCTAGGCCAATTCATGTAATTAGTTGTTGTGAAACCTGTTCCCGTCAATAGAGAAACAGTCTGAAATGCAGAATAACTAAAGTTTGTTTCCCAATTTAAATTATTTCCATAGTCCAAGACGAGATTGATAAATATTAGAATAAAAGCGGTTAGTACTAGAAAAATGTAAAGGCGTAATTCTTCGTTGGTTTTAAGAAGGTTAAATGTATTACGTATTCTCTCTGAAAACAATCTAGAATTATCAAATATGTGAGTGAATACATAATAGAGTATAACGAAATTTATTCCAGAAAGTAGCATGAAGAAAGTAACTATAGAGGCTGAAGCTGCGCTATCATAAGAACCAATTGACTCAACCTTTGGTGAAAAACCTCCCGTTGAGACTGTTGAGAATGAATTGCATATTGCATCATAAAGAGGCATATTTCCTAAAAAATTGAGTAGGGCTATCTCTGCCACTGTCAGAGCGAAATACAAACTCCACAAGAGGCGTGCTGTTTGAGCCATTTGAGGCTTCAGTCTAGTAAGGCCAGTGCCTGGCATTTCTGCTTGAAGAACTTGGATTCCGCCACCAAAAAGTCTAGAGAAAATGATAGTTGCTAAGACGATGATACCCATACCACCCAGCCATTGTGTTTGGGATCTCCACAATAAAAGAGACTTTGGAGCGTCGAAGTATCCGTCGGCATACTGTTCAGGATTCACTACATCTTTACCCTGAGGAACCTCAAGGACCGTAGCTCCAGTAGTTGTCAACCCAGACATTGACTCGAATAGTGCTCCAGCCAAACCAATTTCATAAGACATGAGATCCATCTTCTCGGATGCAACATATGGCATGGCACCTAGAGAGACCATAATTATCCAAACAAAGCTAACCAAAACAAAGGCTTCACGGTTCCTTATATCTTCTTCAGTGTGAAAGTAATTATATAGAAATCCACCAACAAATATGGACAAGAACATTGGAAAAACAAACATCCATGCCAGATTCACAAACTCTTCACCCATCAAAAATCCTGCTATAATTGGTAAAATGAATGATAATCCAAAAAAAGCAACGATAAGTCCTGCAAGACTTAATATGAGGCTGGCACGCATTATTGGAAGAAATTCTCCACTTCAGGTAACTGATTTTTTAGGGTGAAAACCAAAACATGATCTCCAGGTTTCAAGACTGATTCACTGTCCGGAAACAGGGGTTCACCTCCTCTGTTAATCATAGCCAAAAGCGTGTTATCTGGAATCTTTAAGTCTTTGAGTTTTTTATCGGTTTTTCCATTTGAGCCTTTAATCAAAAACTCACGGATAGAGGCATCCCCACCCTCTAGTTCTTCCATTCCTTCAATTTCATCAGTTGAAGTTGCTCGATTTACTATAGCATTGACTGTAACTCTCTTAGGATTTATGAGAGTATCAATCCCTGTGTCCTGAACAACGTATTCTAGTTCCGTTTGATAAACCAATGCAACCGTACGTTTAGCTCCTTCTTTCTTTGCTAATAGACAGCTAAGTACATTCAAGTCCTCTCTGTGTGTGGCTGCCACAAACAAATCTTCGTACCTTATTCCTTCTTCCCTCAAAAAATGGCGATCTGTTGGGGAACCCACTAACAAGCGTACTTCGGAGGGCAGCTGAGAACTAGCCTTATCTGCCAGTGCCTTATCAGGTTCAGCAATATAAATTTCCACATCTTTATACCTCTTAGCAATTTGCTTTGCAAGTCTAAGAGCAATCTCGCTAGTTCCAGCAATCATTATACGTTTGATATTTCTTTCACCAGTTATCTCCTTAGGTATACCTAATGAATCTGACAATGCTTCTAACTCACTGTACTCACTTAGAAGGACTAATATCCTGTCTCTTGGCATCAAAGTATCCTCTGGAGTAGGTATAATCACTCCTTCTTCTCTTGCAATCAGAACAATACGGCAGTGTGGTGGAAGATGAAGATTACCAAGAGGACGTCCGACCGAAGGTGAACTGTCGCTCAACCTGACTTCAAGAATTCGAAGTTTACCAACTGAGAAATGCTCTAATCTAGTCAATGCAGGTCTAGACAGAATCTGCCATATCCTATGCATCGCCAACTCGTCAGGACTCACATAGGCATCCACTCCAAATATCTGCTGAGAATTTTTACCAGTTGGTGAATCTGTATAGGTTGGATTGTTTATCCTAGCTATTGTACTGCAACCAATTTGCTTAGCTATTGAACAGCCCAAAATATTGACTTCATCCTTTCCTGTAACGCCAATGAACAAATCTGCTTCCTCCAGTGAAGCATCTTCAAAAAGCAACTTAGGAGATGCAGCATTTCCTTGGAAGACTTGGGCATCAAGGGTTTGGGCCCGCTTCACAGCAGCGGGGTCTGAATCCACTAAAGTCAACTCATGTCCACGATAGACGAGGTCACGTGCGACACGGAAACCGACCTCCCCAGCACCCGCAATGAGTACTCGCATTATTGCCTTCACAAGGGGGGTTTTTTAAAAGCTCTCGTAACTATTAATCTGCTTTTTTTATCTCTAAATGCTTCAAACCATACGACGATAGCATGCCCGCGGCAAAGCAGACAGACGTAAAAAATAAAGAAATAGGTGCGAAGTCGTCAAATATCTGAGATATTCCAAGATTAGGTGAAAGACCCTCAACAACATAGCTTTCCTTCCAAGGCCAAAGCGTAATCAAAGAACCACACATCAATCCTGCCAACAATGCCATTGTTGTATCGAGGTACTCTGATATCATATGATTCATCAATGGAACAAATGTGAATAAGCCAATTATACCTCCTATGACCAAATAGAAAAATGGCTCTAAATCTCCATCATGGAACGAACTGGCTATGACGGTGTACTGGCCAAGCGTTAAGAGTACTAAAGCTCCGCTTATGCCGGGAAGTAACATGGCTGTAAGTGCAAAAGCACCGCCAATAATCAGTAAACCTCTACCACCTTCGGATTCTAAACTAAAACTTGAGTAACTTAACACTACAAATACTCCAAAAGATGCGAGAGAGTAATGTTTGTAATCTGGATCTGGAACAAAGGCCCAAGGTTCTCTTATACTAAGAAGGACTAAACCAAAGAAAAAAGCGAAAATGTGAGGGGCTGTAGATTCTTGTCTTAGAAATCCAGGCGAGTCATCTGGACCTACTAAGATTTTAGTCACCGCATAATAAGCAGACAACATTCCCAAACCCAAAGGAAAAAGAAAAGTTAGAGATGAAAAAAATTCAGATTTTGAGTCGTTTGGAAATCTATTTTTTACAAAATTCAAACACTCTGATATAGAGCTTATCAGACGGCGATATATTCCTATGATTAATGCAATCGTACCGCCGCTCACGCCGGGAACTGCATCTGCCGTTCCCATAAACAGACCAAAAGTAAATAATCGCGAATAGGCAATCTTTTCATTATCCATTTTTATCTCCGTAGTGTTCAACTTTAGCTGCTATTGCAACTTTAGCTGCCAATTTTCTGGAAACACGGCCCTTCTCCTTTTTTGAAGCTTTCTTGACTGATGGATGTTGATACAATAATCCATGTTTTGGAGGGGGAGACCCATCTGAAATGTGGCGGAATAAAGCCTTCTCAGCACCAAGCAACTGAATAGTTGATGCTGGCATTCGTGCCAACTTAGGTAGACTACCAGCTGCGGCCACAATTCTAACTGATAATTGTGTACCAAGTATAGCACTCAGATTAGGAAAAACTATTGGGGATTCCTTATCCAAATACTCTGAAAGTGCGCTAATCAAGATTTTATTAGAATTGTAAAAGTCCTTAAGAAGAGTTAGTTGAGGTGGTAAATCTTTATTCAACAATATCTCATCAACAGTTGCCCTAGGTTCACCTGTTATCTGAGAATGCCAAGTTGTCAGTCTTTCTGAAAACAAATTGACAACATCGTGGGCTTCGTCTAAGGCCTCAATCGATTGTATTAGATTCTTGTCGGGCGTTAACTGCTCCGCTATTCTATGCCTCACCTGAAGTATGCTAGCATTCCTGATTAGGCTTAATGGTATTTCGGATTCTATGTTCACTTCAATCTTTGAATTGGAATAATCCTCTAAGATTGCTGACAATTCACTCACTTCACTAGGTAACTCATGAACCTCACCTGAACGAATGAAGGTTCCCAAATGCGCAGCCACGGATGTGAAGCTACTTTCTCCGTCTCAACTTCGAAAGAAGCGTGATCGCGAGAATAACTGAAACTATGCCTGGGCCAGGGAGCAAACTCTCCTGTTCCTCCTCTGGTTCTTCATCTACTATAAGAGTTGACTTCAAAACCGCAAATGGCAGAGTTATCTTCGTTGTCTTTGAAGAGTCACTACTCAAAGTCACATTTAGGGTTCCAGACATTTCTCCAGCTGCTTGAGTGATTGGTGGCTTAACTTCTATTATAATCTCCTTATAGCTATCTGGATCCAAATCAACAGTTTCTGAAGGAAGGGAGAACCAAGAGGCACGTTTACCCTCTATGGAAAGACTCAAGGTTTCAACCGTATTTCCATTATTTGATAGCCTGACTGTAAATTGACCTGTAGTTCCCGCAGTCACATCTCCAGCAGTCGTCTTGAGCTCAACATCTATATCTGACACCTCGGGAACATACACTACAAATTCTATATCAATCTCCTGTCCTGACTGATCTGAGGATATTGTAACGTGAATTGTGTTGTCACCACCATAAACACTTGATGGAATCTCTACATTTAGATACACCACTTTTGATTGATAAGGGTTTAATGTGAAAGACGATTCTGAGAATGTAGCAATCCATCCTGCTGGAGTATCTGGAACTGGTAAACTAACATAATCAACATCATTTCCACTGTTACTGATTGTTAACTGGAAAGGTATCGTATCTCCTGATTCACCGTCTTTCCTATCCGAAGGAGTGTCTACTACCAACAAGTAAACTGGATTTGTATATACTGTAAAAGTGTCAAAACTAGTAACCTTGTTGTTGAGACCAGAAACGCCTACCAAACTCATGAAAGCACCATCAAAAGTATCGGCTGGTTCTGTTGCACTGGAAGTAATCTTCAAATCAAAGTTGGTTGTCTGGCCTTTGGGAACACTAAGCGAAGAAACACAACCTGATCCAATACAGTAATTCCATCCGACGGGTAAGCCATCAACGTGCATTGATATCTCATCCTCAGCGTTTGCATTGTTAGTAAGTTCGACTGTGAATACGTGTGTAGCACCCGGACCATCAAACGATTCTATTTCAATAACGTCTAAAGTGAATTCTGCGTAGTATTCAACCTTTATCGAAAGTTCAACATCATCTACCGTTACGCCTGATTCATCCAAAACCAAAACAACTGTGAAATTGTAATAGCCAGGAGATGCATCATCAGGAACCTCAAAAGGAACTGAGAAAGTTTCTTGACCACCATATGGTTCTAAATCATCTGTAGAATAGGCAAATGTATTATCAAAGCCCCAGCCAGGTGGAAGTTCATTAGAATCAAAGGTGTACGATTGAATGCTGTTCCCTTTATTGACCAATGTTATATCAAATTGAGAGGCATCACTTGGGTTCAGAATCTGCATGCCACCCCATATAATTTGATTGTCAAAGACCTTGTTTACTGTTGTTGTTGTGCTCTCGCTATCGGACTTGGAAGAGTTTGCCTCTGATTCTGCAACTACTCCCATTTCAGCCCATTCAGTGTTCCTTGCAGAAGCTGGAATATCAATATAGAATTCAAAATCCTGTGATTGGTCTTCCTCAAGATTCTCTATAAACATTGTACTCAGAGATGCCCCCCATGCATCACAGCCTTCGCACCTTACTATGCTCAGGACGAAATTATCAGGATCTGTGCCTGAGTTAGTCAAAGTCATTGTGTAAGTAACCCTATAACCTGGATTTCCATTCAGTGAATCCTCGGAAATAGTTAGATCGACTCCCCTAACTGGTATGCGAACGGAGGTGTTGGTTGTTAGATCATCGCCAAATTGCTCTCGAGTAGCTGAAATAACGCTAACATATGCCTCGGACCAGTCGTCTTCAACAGAATCTGATGGGCAAGACACACTCATAACAACATTTGCCGTATCATCTGGACCAAGGTTATCAATGCTAAACTGACTCAAATTTGATGACCACCCTTCCTTTACATCTCCTAAATCAAGAAGGAAAGAATCTGTTTCATCTCCTGTATTAGTTACGTATAGATCATACAGAATCTGGCCTCCTGGAATTACCTGTTTGTGAAAAGCATCAACCACTAAGTCAACCCCATATTCTCTTCCATTATTGACGGTAGTATTGGTATCCAAATATCCATACACATGATCATAATCAGTTTCCTGAACATGGACAGAAACACGAACCACGGCATACTCATCTTCTGCAGCAGTATTAGGTACATCGACAACGAGGTTGAATGTACCTGTCTGATCAGGATCTAAGTCAAGTGTTGACTCACTTGTAGATGCAGTCCAATCCTTAGGAAGGGTACCAATATCTATACTGAATTCTTCACTATTCTCACCCACGTTTGTAGCCTCCACAGCATATGTTACTGAATCACCGCGGTCCCCGCCCTGAGAGCTAGATTCACGAGTTATCACATCGACTGCATAGGTCATAATTATTTCTAAACGTTGATCTGTGCTAGCACTTGTTGTTGGTGAATTCTGCGAAGTGACTTTTACTGTGAATTCTAAAAACTCTCCTGAATAAACCCCTTGAACTGGAGCTCTAAAAGTAAATGAGATTACTTCTTGAGTTCCTGAAGCAACTGTAACATTCTCTGTATCTGGTTCAGCATACCAACCAATGCCATACTCATCCTCCCACGTTACTGAAAGGTTATAGGTGTCATCGAAGGTTCCATCATTAGTAACGACGAATTCACCCTGAATTTCCTCATTGCGTGTTACGCTAAAAATACCTTCATTACCGTCTGCAAATTCAATCATAACTGAATAGTCATCGTCGCGAGAACCGGCAATATTATCATTAAACAAAAGCTCGGATTTATCACTTGCAAAATCTTGATTAGTGCCTGCCATTGGTAGAACCAAAAGTAATGCAACTAGCGATACCATTACTGAGTATACGCCTCTGGTCATAGATTATCGATAAAGTAGAAAGTTTATATAATTATTACTCGCCATTTT
>CAYFGG010000009.1:0-15807 GCA_964342795.1 uncultured archaeon
TATGGACTATTCATATGGCTGAAACAAGAAGTTTTATTGAGAAATTAGTAGATAATAGAGGGGGAAGGATTGAAATGGGATATGAATTTGATTTTCCAATTACTAGAAGCATGCCATTTCACAACAAGGATGTAGATAATCAGAAAGCAATACTTTATCACATAGCTTCTCTGCGATAGACATATGAAACAACCTGGGGACCCTGTAGGCAGTGCTATGGAATACATGCCTGGAAACGGAGTTTATGAGGAGAATGGTGAATTATTTGCAGGAATTTGTGGAGAATTAAAGGAAGATAATCAGAATATGGTAGTCAGTATCAAACCTTCTGTTTCAACACCTGTAGAAATAAATGAAGGTGATATTGTCTTTGGAAGAGTTCAGTCCGTAAGAGATAGTATGGTTTCAGTAGAGGTATTGAAAGTAAAAGACGAAAAACGGTCTGTGGGGAATTATACTGTAGGTACACTACATATAGCAAAAATGTCAACTGAATATGTTTCAGATGTCAAGAAAATGTATCAAGTTAATGATCTTATCCAAGCCACTGTCATAAAATCCAAACCTGCCATTGAATTAACAACAAGTGCAAAGGAAGACGGAGTGGTTTTTGCAAGATGTAATGTAACACATGATATTCTAAAACTTGTTGATGGAGAATTGTGGTCTGAAGAACTTAGAAGAAGAGTTACTAGAAAGACTTCCAGTATCTATGGTAAGGTCCAAGTTTAGTCTCATAATAATAATCATATTTCTTCTGCCCATATCCTCTGCTGAAGTTGAAATAAGTGCAAACGGTGAAAAGGACATATTGTTTGTAGATTCTGGCAATGTGGTCGCCTTTAATGCAACAGAGTTGGATAATGCCACATCTGTTTTATGGGACTTTGGAAGGGACATTGCAGGAAATGGGACGCGATATTCTGAGTCGGCAAATGTAAACCACACAGTTCATGCTTCAGGTAGATACAATATAACTTTCACTGCGTTCTACGATGATGGAAATGTGGTAAAGGAATTGATAGTTATTGTTAACTATGAGGAAACATACCAAGAGGAGATTGTGCACAGTGAAGCATTATTCTTTGCTATAGCTGGTGCTGAACTAATCATGAGCGCCGTTCTTGGCTATTGGACTCAGCAAATACGAAAAGAGAAAGTCTATCTCTGACGTCTTGATATTACTAGTATTGTTATTGAGACAATTACTGTCAATAATGATATTGAAGGTAAACCTTCGTCAACAGTTTCTTGAGTTTCTGGTTTAGTTTCTGAAGTATCTTCTTCTACCTCTCCAACATTGACACTAGTAGTGTAGAAGTCAGAATTCTGATCGAACTCAGAGCCATCGGCCCATTTGACTACAATATCAAACAAGTAGCTGCCGCCTTGATCACATTTAAACTCAAAACCATTCTGGTTTGTAGTATATTCCTCAGTAGTGCCATTAGGTAGATATGCCGTTATCTCATAATTGGAAACAGAACCTGACGTTCCTGAAAAGTCCATAGTAAAGGTGTCCCCAACATCGAGTTCCTTCGAACCGAAAACAACAACGAAGTTCTTCTGTTCAGCAATTTTCACTTCAAAAGTCTTTTCTACTTCTGTTGAAAGACCACCATCATCAGTAGCTATTAGTGTAACAACAAAAGTACCGCTTGTATTAGCTGCCCATGTTGCATTCTGTTCATTAGAAAACAGAATACCGTCAATCAACCACTCAAATGTAGCCACAGAACCTTCAGCGTCGCTAACTGTACTGTTAAAGGTGTAAATCTCCTCGTCAGAGGATATAGTAAAATCAGCTGTGGGTGGACTGTTACTAATTATTTTGAAATTAGTGGAAACTTTTGAACTCCAGACTCCATCATCATCTTGAACCTCTAATTTAACTTGGTAAATTGCAGTGTCTTCAAATGAGGAAATCCAAACTGCATCCTCTGAAACAACTTCATTTTCGTGCCACCACTTTTGGGCAATTATATTACCATCAGGGTCATTCGAGCCCAAAGAACTAAACGAAAGATTAGAATATTGATAATATTCGGGTGTAAGTCCGCCCAATGAGGCTGGACTGATAGTTATTACAGCACTAGGAGTTTCATTTGGTGGTAATACATCTACTATAAGGTGGACCCATTGTGAATATGTTCCTTCGTCATCCGTTGTGCGTAGCATCACATCATATCTTCCTACTGCATTGGTAAGATTGTCAAGTGTGATGTCCTTACCTTCTTTCTTGAACAACAAATCTCCATTATTTCCGTATTCCCATATCTCCCAATGATGATTACAATCAATCTCTTCAGCATTATTGTCTTCACAATGTGAAGTTACCTCCAGTGATTGACCTTCTTTTATTGTAACAGAATCGGGGCCATCGATAACTGCAACTGGAATGGGAGGCAGAACTATAAGTTCAAGGTATCCAGGATCGCTTACTTCATCATCATCATTGTTAGTAATTATCAAACGTACATCATGAGTTCCCTCCTCAAAATTAGTATAATCGAAAGATTCTGTGTAACCAATAGTCGCCCAGTCGCCTTCCTTATTCCATTGTATACTCCAATCAAAGTCAAGATCTGCGCCTGGGTCATCAACACATGGCTGTGGTTCAGGTTGCATAGCTGTACAAGCACGGAAAGTTGCTGTTTCCCCTAGGTGAACTGATGGTGGGAAAATCTCAAAATTGACATCTATGGTACCGTCTCCACCACCACCGCCATCTCTTCCAGTCACGGCTAATGAAGTTGTAGAATTATCATCAATAGCACTCCAGCTACCATTGCCTTTCACTTGGAAAGTTATACTATGGTTTCCTGTTGAGAATGTTGTTGAAGAGACTTGAAAATTGATATCTGAAAATGATGACCCTTCCATAAGAACTGAATCAACAGATGAATTCCAGTAGAAATATTGCAATTGTTCCTCATTACAAACGTCACAGTCCCCTTCAAAGTTCACCTCTTCTTCGACCTGATTGTCAATGGTCGAAGGACTAACTGCCGTCATGAAAACAACAGGTTCAGCAGAAGTGTCATCTGATACTGCAAACGACAAAGCAAGCAAAAGTGCAAAAGTTAGTAAATATCTCATGTTTACTCCTCTTCACCACTTTCTGATAGGTTTTAACGCTTGCCTCTTCTCCTATTTGCTTGATCTCTCTTGGAATCTGTGTGGTGCAATGGATACATAATCTCCCCCAAACTCGGCAACGGTTTACCCATTCTAATCGCCACCATTCTAACTATAAGATATCCTATAATTATGCCTAGGGTTACACCAACTAATGGGAAGAGATTCATTCAAAGTCCGGTTCGAATTCGGCTTGAAGCTCACTCATAACTTGATTCAACAATCCGTCAAAACGCGTGCTTCTGTATTCTCTTGGTCCACCCATGTCTGTCTGAACCTTGGCGATAAAGGTAGTATCCTCGATTTCCAATTCAATACGACAAATGGATTCTTCCATCTATTGCGGCCGATTCATGGTCATATATAACATTTACATCCTGAAAACACCAAATCTTGACGTATCCAAGGGTGCATTGAGCGATGTTGATATCCCTAATGCCAGAATCATGCGTGTGTCTAGGGGATCTATGATTCCATCGTCCCATAAACGGGATGTAGAATAATACGGAGCTCCTTCCACATCATACTTCTCTAGAATTGGCTTTCTTAGATTGTCTATCTCAGATTTCTTCATCTTCTTTCCCTTCTTCAGAAATTGTTCCTGTTTAACTGTTGATAGAACGTCAGCAGCTTGCTCTCCACCCATAACTGAAATCCTAGCATTCGGCCACATCCAAAGTTGTCTTGGTTGATAGGCACGGCCGCACATACCATAGTTGCCTGCCCCAAATGAACCGCCTATTATCACTGTGAATTTGGGTACTGTAGCGTTTGAAACTGCCATTACCATCTTTGCGCCATCTTTAGCAATACCTCCTGCCTCATAGTCCTTACCTACCATGAAACCAACAATATTCTGTAAGAAGACGATAGGTATCTTCCTCTGACAACACATTTCTATGAAATGAGTTGCTTTCAAGGAGGACTCTGAGAAAAGAACTCCATTATTAGCTATTATTCCTATAGGATAACCCATTATCCTTGCAAAACCGCAGACTATTGTATTTCCATAATTTGATTTGAACTCATGAAACCTAGAAGCGTCAACAAGACGGGCTATAATCTCTCTTACATCATATGGTTGTTTAGAATCTGAAGGAACTATCTCATATATCTCTTTAGGGTCATACAGCGGTTCTTCAGGCTCAGATATATCCAACTTGGATTTGGGACTACGGTTTAGATTCGAGACTATGTCTCTGGTTATCTCAATTGCATGTGAATCATTCAACGCGTAATGATCTGCCACACCACTTCTTCTAGTGTGAACATCAGCGCCGCCTAATTCTTCTGAATTTACATCTTCTCCAGTTGCAGCTTTTACAAGCGGAGGACCTCCAAGGAAAATAGTTCCTTGCTCCTTGACAATTATTGTTTCGTCAGACATAGCTGGAACATAAGCTCCACCTGCCGTACAGGAGCCCATCACAACAGCAATTTGGGGAATGCCTTTTGCCGACATCTGAGCTTGATTGTAGAATATTCGTCCAAAATGCTCCCTGTCAGGAAAAACCTCGTCCTGCATGGGAAGAAAAGCTCCTCCGGAATCAACTAGGTAGATACATGGCAAGAAATTCTCCTGCGCTACTTCCTGTGCCCGTAGATGCTTCTTTACAGTAAGTGGATAATAAGTTCCACCCTTAACTGTGGCATCATTAGCTATTATCATAACTTCTCTGCCATTAACAACACCAATACCTGTCACTATTCCGGCTGAAGGAACTTCATCACCGTATAGTCCATAAGCTGCTAGTGGTGAGAATTCCAAGAATGGAGTATCGGGGTCAATCAATTCCTCTATTCTGTCCCTAGGTAAGAGTTTACCACGTTCTTGGTGCCTCTTTACCATCTCAGGTCTTCCTCCCTTGCTATTCTGCAATATCTTCTTGCGAAGAGCTTTGGAAAGCGATTCGTTGTATTTACGGTTAGAATCTGCCTCTTTACCACTAGAATTGTGTCTACTTTGAATAATGCTCATTTGTCCTCTAATTCAAACATCATTTCACCTTCTTTTACTTGGCCTCCTGTTTGGACTGGTGTTATTTTTGATATAATACCATCACGTGGAGATCTCAAACGATGTTCCATTTTCATCGCTTCAAGCACAATAACAACGTCTCCTTCTTTGACGCTAGCGCCTTCCTCAGATCTACAGTCAAGTAGTTTCCCAGTAATAGGACTCAAAACCAAATCTTCCGCTTTCTCTTCTTGAACCGGAGAACCGGTCCTACGTGGTTGCCTACGTAAAACAAAATTCTTTCCATCGGCAAATACATAAGTCTCATTCGATTTCCTTTCTGAGTAACAAATATGTCTCTGGCCATCTATAACTATAGATAGGCTACCATTACCCAATCTCTCGAAATCTCCGTCGTAACTGTCTTCGTCTATCTCAAGTTTAAAATTAGAGCCAGAACGACGTAAATTAGCCGAGTAAGACTTATTCCCAAGAATCAAGGTCTCAGACACTATACACCTTGCCTCCAGCCTCCCTTACTACTCCATGGAGAATAAGGATCTCTAGATGTTTCTGTCGTGGTCTTTTGGGTACTAGAACTAGATGCAAGCATTGCCGCTGCAATCGCTACAGGGGATTGGATATCTAAGCTCCATTCGGAAAACTCTTCGTCCACGAATTTAGTTGTAAATGAAGCCTTCCGATAAGAAGCATTATTCATTATATCTTTCAAGAAAGGCTGATTGGTAACCAAGCCCATAATGACAAAATCACTCAGAGCATGTTCCATTCTATTAATGGCTGAATTTCTACAGGAATCCCAAACTACTAATTTAGCCAAAAGTGGATCGTAAGCACTTGATACTTCTTGACCTTCTGAAACTCCAATATCATTCCTAATTCCTGGGCCTTCTGGAAGAACTAGTTTTCTGATAAAACCTGGTGTTGGAAGAAAATCCCTTGATGGATCCTCTGCATAAATTCTACATTCTATAGAATGACCTCGCTGTTTGATATCTTTCTGTTGAAAGTCTAAAGATTCTCCATTCGCTACTCTGATTTGCCATTTTACAATATCAATCCCACAAACCATCTCAGTAACTCCATGTTCAACTTGAAGTCGAGTATTCATCTCTAGGAAATAGAATTCACCATCTTGATACAAGAATTCAACCGTTCCCGCATTACTGTAGTTAACTGCTTCCGCTGCTTTCAATGCGGCTTCCCCCATCATTTTTCTCAGTTTATTATTTATTGCGGGAGAAGGAGATTCTTCTATTATCTTCTGATGCCGCCTTTGTATTGAGCACTCTCTCTCAAAAAGATGGACTACGTTTCCATGCTTATCACCAAGAATCTGAACTTCTATGTGTCTAGGTTCATCAAGATATTTTTCTATAATCAACGTATCATTACCAAAAGAATTACGGGCCTCAGTACTAGCCGCTTCTATTGCCGAATCTAAATCATCAGGATTATAGACTACACGCATTCCTTTACCTCCTCCTCCAGCTGCTGCTTTTACCATCAAAGGATATCCAATATCTCGAGCTGTAGCATCTATGTTCCCACTCAGTTCACCTTCACTACCTGGAATGGTTGGAACACCTGCATCTGCCATCATTTTCTTTGATTCTGCTTTATCGCCCATCGACTTTATCGTGTCAGGGTCTGGACCTATGAATATTATACCTGAAGAAGCCACGTACTCCGCAAAATCTCCATTTTCAGAAAGAAATCCATAGCCTGGGTGAATAGCATCGGAGTTTGTTTTCTTTGCTGCCTCGACAATCTTATCGAAATTCAAGTAGCTTTCAGAGGGATTTGCTGGTCCAATTGAAACTGCTTCATCTGCCATCAAGACATGAGGAGAATCCGAATCTACCTCTGAATACACAGCAACCGAGGAGATTTGCATTTCTTTACAAGCTTTGATTATACGACAAGCTATCTCTCCTCTATTAGCCACAAGAATCTTACGAATCATCATTGCACCACTCTGGTTTACGCTTTTCTAAAAAGGATCTTATCCCTTCTTTAGCCTCTGAACCCTCACGTACTAATGATATGAATTCAGCAAGTTCTTTCTCCCTTTGCTCGAATTCTCTACGAAGTGTATCACCATCCAACAATCTCTTGATACTTGACTGAGCTGCAGGACCACCTTTTTCAATATCTGAAATTAGGCTCCTAAATGCGATATCTTCCCCTTTCTTTTCGACTGCATAAAGAAAACCCATAGAAAGTGCCTTAGATGAATCAAACAACTCTCCCGTTATGAATAATTCTCTAATTTTTCCCAGATTTAACTTTCGGGCAACATAGGGGGAAATCACTGCTGGTACCATACCTATTCTCACTTCTGGAAATCCAAATTTGGTGTCATCCTCGGCTAAAACGAAATCCGATGCACCTGCAAGGCCCATAGCTCCACCTAAACATACTCCATGAACGTATGCAATTGTTGGCAAGGGACACTGAACTATTGACTTAAGCAAAGTCTGAAGTTCTTCAGCTTTCCAACTAGTCACTTCTGCACCTGAACAAAATGAAGAACCTTTACCCCTAATCACTACGGCCCTTAATTCTTTGTAATCACCAACTTGACTTATTGCAGAGGCCGCGGCACCCATCATCTCCGAATTCAGAGCATTGCGTTTCTCTGGATTATTAAGACTAACCATCAGAACATTGCCTTCTCTCTCGATTACAATGGGTAGCTGATTAGGCATGTATTCTCATAATAATAGCACTATTAATAATCGTCACTAAACGTAATATCAATTGGTATCCACATGTGCTTCTAAATCGTCTCCGCCTGCAAAAGTCGACTGAATAATTGAGTATAAATCATCCATACCTTCTCCTTCTTTGGATGAAACTGCAATTAGATTCGATTCTAAAGCTAAAACTTGAAGAACACGAAGTAATTCAGAGGACAATACTCCTGACATTCCATCCAAATTGGGCATAGACATTGCTAGTTTGTCCAAATCACTAGCCCATTCCCTAATATTATCAATTTCTTCAGGCTCCAAAAGATCACACTTAGTCAATACTGGAAACATTGGAATTGGAAATCTCAGGTGGGCCGCAGATGCTAGAAGCAATTGAGTTACAAAGCCATCTGGAGTTTTAGACAAAAGAGGATCTAATAGCAAAATCATCGCTGCCCTCTCGGACAAATGCTGTACAAATACTTTGGATGCTTCTCTATAGAGGAATAGTTCTGTTTGGCCTGGTGTGTCTACAAGAAAGTAATCACAATTAATCTCCTCAATATGTCCTCTAATCCAGTCTAATTCAACGGCTAATAAATCTGCACAAACAACTTGAGCGCCATTAGGGCCCAAACTGTATTCTTCCATTATCTCAGTTAAAGTGAATCTTTCACGGACATCTATAGCTGCTTGATAAGGAACCGTTTCCGCTCCAGGGTCTAGATTGATAGTTACACCGTCATACCTCTGGTGTTGCATCCACTCCTGAAGCGTTGCTACTAAAGTCGACTTACCTGCACCGGCTGGTCCGACAAAGTATAACAGGGCTGTATGTTCCATTAACTTCTTCTACGAGTTAAAGCAACAGCTCCAAGCAAGGCTACAGCCGAGATTATAGATGGTGCTGGTAACAATCTGTCAAGAAGACCGCCTTCTTCCTCTTCCTCAGGGCCAGTATTAGTTGTAGAACCAAAGGTAACTTCCTGAGATGGATATGCATTATCTATCTCATTTACTTCTCTTATCTCATTATCTGGATCAACTATGGCAACGAAAATGTAGGAACCTTCAGTATTCCTAATTGCCCATGTGAACGATATTGGGCGTGAATCTCCCTTCAGAAGCTGAGTTATCGTCTTCATTGTCAAAACATCTATCGGAGCGCCACCGTCAGTATAGTCAGATGCCTTGTAAACTTCAAGACCTATATTTACATCCAACTGAGATTGTTCTCCCTGTGGATATCCTACAGTCACTTTGATGGTTGCTGAGCCGTCCGAATCTGTGACTTTAATTGATTCTACAACCAGATTGGTTGTCAATTTCTCAATACTTATATTGAACTTTGCCTCGTCGTTAGACTGGTCAACATTAATTGCACTGCTTACTTCTACAGATACAACATAGTCATCAGTCCTATCTGCGCTTGGAATCCAATTGATTTCAACCGCTTGGTGGTTGTAGCTAGCATTGAAATCAACAAAAGCATAAGGTCCTGAAACTTGATATCCTGAACCAATTGGATACGAGCCCGTTGAATTCTCAAAGTTAAGAGCTAGCGTCTCTCCCCAACCAAAACCTCCATCAATAGACACATTGAAGTGTAAACGATAATTTCCTTCCGCAGGTAGGTTAGCCATTCCTAGTTCAAATGTTATTGGGTGATCCTTACCTGCAAGGCCATCATTTACTACTACTGAAAGGTTAGAAACATATGCATCCATTGAACTGACTGCATAGATATTCTTGTAATTCTCGTTGTTCCATTCCTCATCTTCTGCAATCAGCTTGGCTTCGTCCACCTTAACAACTAAACGGTACTGGGAATTCTCTGCAAATTTAAATGGAATTGAAACTTCCACAGATTCATCCATTGCCAAAGCTTGATCAACATTTATGGTGGCTAATTCTGCTGCAAATGGTGCTGCTATGTAGAAGCTAACTTCAAGTTTACTTCCTTCACTTGAGGTCATATCTCTTACTCCTAGGTTCGAAATAGTGGCTGTGATTTCACTAGATACTCCGACCATTCCATAGCCATCGTCATTCAACGGACTAACTGATACACTGACTACTTGTAAATCTGGTAACTTTTCGAATACCTCTACATATTTGTCACTATCATATTGATTATTTGTTTCATCCCACTCTAAGATTGTGTCCTCTTTATCTGCCCATGCCTCAAACTCATAAACTCCCAATAGGGTTGGAGTCCATTCATACTCATATATTGTGGTTTCTGGAGCAAAACCTACTGTCTTAGATTCATCAATTTTAATCCAATCTGTAGAGTCTAAATTTGGGTCACGGATTTTGATGAATACATCAACATCATCTGCCATTTTATCTCCCAATTCGGTTTGAGTAAGTGCTACTTGAATGGTGCGAGGGTCATCTTGAAAGACGCGACCAGGTCCTTCATTGATTGCCGCTACAATTAAATCCGGTCTCTGCTCTCTCAATTGGAAATACTCGTCATATACCTTAAACCAGTCGAGAGCATTATTTGTCTCATCAGTTTCCTCTACAACATTTCCACCATCAACATACACACGAACATTCCACAGTCCTGCATCGTTAGAGTCTGTACTCCAATTGATAGATAGAACAGAGTCTGAACTAAATATCTCACCCGAACTAATTGGTGTTCTCAACCTATTACTTTGGTTGACGTATGCCCAATCCTGATCAGAACAATCTCCCTCAGGACATCTCATGACTTCTAAATGCATTACTAGGTCTCCACCTTCATCGAAAGGGCCAGGTGGTTCCGCATCACCTTCTCCAACATTCTCTACTGAATACTTGAAAGAGACAATTGAACCTGCAATAGGATCTAGTGGCTCACATCGTATCGAATCAATACCATTATCCCAAACCTGAAGATCTGGTTCACTGCAATCTCCAATACAAATTTCCCAGACATCTTCATTATTATCTGGATCTGGATCCTCATCTGTGTTGTTATTCTCTGAGTCTATAATCACTGTAAATTTGTGCATACCATCGTCAATATCGCTCGGAACAGTAAATGTCCAATCCATCCTTTCAGGTTCAGGTGGTGCCTCATCAGGTGGTGGACTCAAATAATCAAAGGTCAATGGGGTAGGATCAATGGAGTTAGTAGGTTCATCATCCACATGGTCAAAATATCCCATAAATGTCACAGGATACAAAGTTGATACTTCTCCTTCGTTTCCATACTCGAAAATAACGTTTATCTCTTCACCTTGGGCTGCTTGGTTTTGATCCATGGCAAAACTAACCCAGAGGTCTGCATCCCCTGTAGTAGGTTCAACCATTATGTAATTTTCAAATTCTCCGTAATTAGTTGAATCATAGTATATAGTGGCTGAATAACACTGCTCACCGGTCTCAGTGAATGTAATCGAAAGTGTTACTGTGTCTGATTCACCTGGGCCCATAGTTATAGTCCCTGACTCATCTGCAAGACTGCTTTGGTCACAATCTGAATACAAACGTACAGTTGCATCATACGAATCTGTATCGCCTGTGTTCTTCCAACCTACAATGATGTCATAAGCTATGTCAGCTCTTGGAGGTGGGGTTCCAGGTGGTTCATACAAATCCCTAACCTCTAAATCATCAGCTGCCCCTGCCTGTACTCCACTCATTAGTAGAAGACTTGACAGCACTAAAGCTGCAGTTACTGCGCTTGCAAACAATTTTCTCTTGTAATATGCGTACATTACAATCGCCCGTTATCCAGCCTTGGGCCCCTTAATAAGGGGTTTGCTATAATTATCGATAGAAAACATGGGCATCGACTCGGAAGCATTTGATGAACTGATAGTTAATTGTCAAAAATGTCCTAGGTTAATTGATTTCGCCACGGAAACGAAGCTTAAAGGTAGAAAAAGTAATTTTGAAATTGAGGATTATTGGTGCAAACCTGTTCCCTCTTTTGGCAATCTTGATGCACATGCACTAATTATCGGACTAGCGCCTGGAAGGCATGGAGCTGGCAGAACCGGAAGGCCTTTTACAGGAGATTATGCTGGAGATATTCTCTATAAAGCACTGTATGAAACCGGTTTGTCTACCTCTGATAAAGCAGTCTCAGTCAAAGATGGATTGAGACTGAGAGGGGTTAGAATCGCAAATGCAGTAAGATGTGCCCCCCCTCAGAATAAACCCCTAAACAGTGAGATTCATAACTGTAGACCATATCTTATTCAAGAAATTGGAATGATGGATGATCTAAAATTTATATTGACCTTAGGAAGCTTAGCACACCGACAATTCATTTCATGCCTAGGCCTAAGGCAAGTGGATTTCAAATTTGCACACAGTGCAACACATGAACTCCCAAAATCAAATTGGAGACTGATAAACTCATATCACCCTAGTCGTTACAACATAAACACCAAAAGATTGACGTATGAGATGTTCCTAGAAGTAATCCAAAAACTAGCGCATTAATTTTTATTGAAGGTCCTAAGTGCCTGTAAGTGGAAAAGACCAGACTTCCTATTTTGACAACGGCCATCATGCTCTTTGCATTGGGCTTTTTTGGTAGAATTGCCCTACATGACTACCACAATATTGAAACTATTATGGTTTCTATTTTCTTAGCATCTATGCTGTTGCCTGGGAGCACGGCTGCCGTAGTTAGTGTATCCATGATTGTCTTGAGTGACATTTATCTTGGTTATTTTGCAAATTCAAAAATAATTTTGTTTACTTACACTGGATTTTTACTTGTTTCACTTGTAACTACTAAGTTAAAAAATAAGATAGAAGGAAGTTACAGTGCAAGAACACTCTACAAGTTTACTGCTTCAGGAATTATTTTTACTTCCGTGTTTGATACTTGGACCAATTTCGGCGTCTTCTGGCTAGGATATGAGCATACACTCGAGAACCTAGCACTAGTATTCGTCCTTGGAATACCTTTCATGATTTATCATCTGCTATCAAGTATTTTCACCTTCACGCTTATTGGATTTCCGCTTTATCAGGCATTAACAAGTAAAACAAACGAAGAACATGCTGTGAGCTTGACTGATATAGAGGACCTCTAAGAATCATAAATCAGGCATAAACAGTGTTTTTATACTGAGACGTAAGGACAGTTCAGTGTACAGGGCCTTAACATATGCGATTGGAATGCTGATTGTCATTTCAGTATTCCCTTCATATGCACTTATCGGAAACGTGGAGTCTGAGGAAGATGAACTTCCTGAATGGGGTTTCTACGTCTACATGGCTGGAGATAACACACTATATCAAGAAGTTACAGACGATCTCAATGAAATGAAAATGGTAGGCTCAAATGATAACCTAGAAATCGTGGCACTTACCGACCAATTGTTAGGAAATGATTCGCATGCTTACCGTGTGATAAAACATGGTCTAGAGGAAACACCATTGAGCGACATCAATTCAACTTGGGAAAATGAAATAGATATGGGTGATGGGGAAACACTCAAGGACTTTATGGTCTGGGCTGCTAGTGAATATCCTGCTAAAAGAAAAATATTAGTTATTTGGAATCATGGAAGTGGATGGAAGAAAGTTGCAGAGGATAGAGACAGTCATCTTACGGTTCCTGAGATAAGGGAGTCAATAGAAGAATATCGAGAGATAACTGGAGACCCTCCGTTAACACTGATTGGTTTTGATGCTTGTTTAATGGGTATGTTTGAAATTGCATATGAGCTTAAAGAACATGCTGAAATGATACACGGATCAGAGGCCTATGAACCATTAGAAGGATGGACCTACAACCATCTACTGTACAAGCTTGATGAAGATATGACTAATTCAGAATTAGCATATCATGTAGTGAATGATTATGTTGAATCTTACAGAAATGGGTCCGTTTACACCAGCTATTCTGTAACTGCTGCAGTAGTCGACACAAACAAATTGGATAATCTAAATGATAAACTTGAAAATTTCAGTAGTACTCTGAATAGTATTCTACCTCTCTACAAGGACCAAATAAGTTATTCCCGGGATGAAACTCAAAGATACGACCAGAATCCCGATTACAGAGATTTGTATGATTTAGCGGTTAACGTTGAAAACAGAATACCTGTATATGATGCGAGAATGTATGCAGTAAATCTGAGAAACGCCATAGAAGATGCTGTAATCTCTGAGGATCACTGGCAAAAGCCAGGTAAACTTCCCGTTGACAGAGCCCACGGATTAACTATCTACTTTCCGACTGAAGGAATAGAAGAAGGTTACAGTGATTTATCGAATGGAAACAGTGAATGGGCGGATTTCATAGAGAACTTTGCCATAGAAATCAATACTGATTCGCAATTTACCACATTGAACTCAACTAGTGTTGATACTGGCACAGGGTACAATGATAGTGTAATGATCGTAGGAAGTTATGAAGGGAATGCCTCAAAGATAAAAATCAGACTGATGAATACAGAAGGAAACTTGACAAATGCCCATGAAAGCAATCTAGAAAATGGAATCATCCCTGAGATATACCTTCAACCAACAAAATCAGGAAATTACACTCTTGAAATAGGAATCTATGGAGATGAAGGTTTTTTACACGACCACCATATAAATGAAAACCTGTTTATTGATCTCCATTTACCAGACTTGGCAGTTAATTCTCCAAAAATCTTTATTGAAAATGATATGGGAGGCTTAATTGAAATCCAAAACGTGGAAAAAAATGATTCTTTCCTAATTCAAGGTAGCATTCACAATTTAGGGACTGTAAAAGCTGAGAATGTTACTGTTGTTGTAAACGACAATGGAAATGAACTTAACTTTGAATTCTCAGAAATAGAACCTGGACAGAGTAAAAACTGGAACATCAGCAAGGAAAATATCGATTATTATGGTGAATACACCATAAATGTGATAGCATTTTCAGAGGATGAGTTTGAAATTGACGGAACAAATAATCTGACGTCGCGTACATTCTATGTATTTGATAATGTGAAACACCAATATGACGTTGATAGCAAAAACAAAAATCTTCTAGAGATGGAAACCAGTAATTCGGGAGAATATGAATTTTCATGGTTGGAAACTTCTATAATCATTGATAATTCCAAAAGTCAATCTTGGGATCTGATAGACTTGGAAGTTGATGTACCTGAGGGATGGGACTATGAGAAAACGGAAAGCTTCCTACACACCTCTGATAGGACAGAAATAGAATTAAAAATCAGGCCAATACTAGAAACTAAATCGGGAGAATACAAAGTTGTCATCAACCTGACTGACAGGAATGGATTCGAAGCAGGTCATGGAGAAATAACGGTTAATGTCCCACAGTACTATGGAGTTAGCATTTATGCAGAACAAAAAGATGGTGAAGTAAGTATAGGAATAACCAACACTGGGAACGGAAATGATTACTTCAAATTAACCAAAGATTTGGATGAGGGATTAACAATCTACCTTACAGAAACCTATTTTGAATTGGAAGCATTCGAAACTATAGTTGTGAAAGGTGCAGGCATAGAAACTAGTATGCAAACCCAGAAAGCCAAATTCAAAGTTCAGAGTGTAGGTAATGAGAATATAACTGCTGAAGTCTTGTTGGATGTTTCATCACCACAAGTTCATAACGAAGAAAGCAACTGGATAATTTCCATAGTGTTAGCATTATCTGCAATGGTGGCTATGACTTATTTCATATATCAACGGAGAATACAATAACTCATACAATGTTTTTTAGAGTAACAAATACTAACCGATTAATGAGAAGTTTGTTGATGGGACTCATCCTGATAATCACAGTGCTGACCCCAGGGATTTCTATTGCTGAAAGTGAACCAAAATTCGATGTTACCTATTTTGATCAAAATTCAAACGGTCTAGATGACAGAATGGAGAGGCTAATTGATGATGGGGAGAATGTAGGAGTCATATTGGTCCTTGATAATAGACCAAACCAAAAGCACTTTGAGGAAATTGAAGGCCTAGGTCTGACTGTAGACCATGTTTACAAGTACATTAATGCAATAAGAATAGATGAAGTGC
>CAYFGG010000010.1:0-10455 GCA_964342795.1 uncultured archaeon
TGAATCTGACTCTGAGGATGAATCTGAAGATTCAGATGATGAACAGTCAGAGTCTGAGGAAGAATAAAGCGACTGAATGGATACAAGCACACTGAAGTCTAAAGTGTTAGACTTCGTAGACAGGCGTAGACGTTTACTCATAGGAGTAACCTTAGCATTACTCATAATACTTCCAAGTATCTGGTTTGGTCTAGGTCATGTTATTGCTAAACAAGCATTGACCACTCCACATGGTTGCGGGATTTGGGAATCCAATACTCCAACCAATTGGACATCAAATGATGATTGGGAATCTTTTGAACCCTGGCCAGACGCAGATAATAGAATATCTATAAGGAAAGATTTCAATGTGACTCCTTGGCAATTCGAATCATATGATAATGTAAACTTCAAAAGTAGAGACGGATTGAATATTGCGGGTTGGTATTCAGAGGTTAATGAATCTGCACCAGTTGTTATTTTGGTTCACGGAGGTTATCTTAATGGGAAATGCAAACCTGAAGTTCTTCTCACCGCTAGTTATCTTGCAGATGGTGGAATAAACACACTTATGATTGATCTCCGCAACCACGGTAATAGCGAGAATGTTTCTGATTACATGTATCTTGGACAAAAAGAATATCTTGATGTTTTGGGAGCACACGATTGGCTAGTTGAAGAAAAATCATATTCATCCTCTTCAATTGGGTTGGTAGGTATCTCAACAGGCGCACTTACTGCATCATTGGCTTTTGCAGATTCAGAAATACAGGCAATGTGGTTAGATAGCGCAATTATTGATTTTCCAATGTTAGTTGAGAATGAATTGGAAAGGCTCGGTTATCCCAAGGCTCTGGCTTCACCAGCAATAACAATGGGGGAACGGATTCTTGGTATCAATCCAAATGAAGTTCCACCAATAACTGCAGCATCTAAAGCTGGTGATAGACCTATGTATTTAGTTCATGGAAAAGATGATGGAAGAATATCACCACAGCATTCACAAAAATTCTATGATAAAGCAGATTCATCAGATGCCAATGTGACATTATGGATGGTTGAAGATGGTGGTCATGTTGATGCAATTTGGGAGCATCCAGATGAATATCAGAACAGGTTAGTTACTTTCTTTAGTTCTTCTTTGGAATAATTACATACAGGCTTCTAGTTTTTTCCTATTTTCTTCGTCGATCTCTATTTTTTCTCCTGTTCTGTAATTGACCATTACCACAACACTATCAGCGTCAACTACAATTTTGGAACCGTTGTTTTTGCTTGTTATTTGATGTTCTATCCCAAAAGAAGTGTTTCCAACGTGTTTGATTCTTGTCTTGACGTAAATTGTGTCTGGACAAGATATAGGAATCCTATAATTTGTATTGAAATTGGCTAAAATGGGTCCAATTCCGTTCTCAGAAAGAATTTTGTTCATACTAAGTGCATCAATATCCCAGACTTTGCACATTAATTCGACTCTAGAAGTTTCACACCATTTCAGATAGATGATGTTATTAACGTGTCCGAAGGAGTCCATATCTCCCCATAGAACAGGTATTTCGGTTATTACAGGCCAATTTTTCTCAGTCATCTAGAAATTTTTTCCCCATTTGATAAAATGCATTACCAACAAGCCATTGTCCACCGTCTGCTATTAGCATATCTCCAGTAATGACATCTGCAGCAGGTGAACACAGGTACAGAACTTGCTGCGCCATTTTCTCAGGATCTGTAATTCCTCCTGCAGGTATATATTCCTCAAACATTTCAGCAGTTTTATCATCTAACATTAGATTCTGTTTAACATTCTCTGTCAAGACTACACCAGGACACATGGCATTAACTCTGATATTATCATCAGCCCACTCTAAAGCTAGTGTTCTTGTAAGATTCAAAACTCCAGCTTTTGCCGCTCCTGAATGGCCAACAAAAGGCGCTGCATTCCAAGAATAGTTTGTAATTATGTTAACAATAGATGCCCCATTCTTAGCTTTTCTCAGCAATGGGTAACAAGCTTTTGATACTCTAAAGGTCCCATCGAGAACTATGTCTACTACTGCTCTCCAAGCGTTTTCGCTCATTGCAGCCACAGGTGCAACGAAGTTGCCTGCAGCATTGTTTACTAAAATGTCAAGTTCTCCCCATTCAGACTTCAAAAATTCTGCGACTTCTTCAACAGTAACATTATCACGAACGTCCATTGTCTTCCAAGTAAGTTTTTTTCCAAATTTCTTTTCGGTTTCAAATGCAGCTTTAGCCAAATTTTCTTCTTTTCTGGATGCAATGAATACTTCAGCACCGTGATTGAGAAAAGCTTGTGCAAATCCTAGTCCCATACCGGTGGCTCCACCAGTTATGAATACTTTTTTGCCTTCGAAAATATCTTCTTTGAATACACTTTCCGACATTATTATCAGCTAGCTCCTGAAAATTGACTAGCACTGTTGAATCCCTCATCAGGCATTGACATCATTGTTTTTGATCCAGAACTAATGGTTATAGCTCTTGAAAGTGTTTCCGGTAGTATTCTTTCAAAGAAGAATCTTGCCAATATAATCTTGTATTCGTAGTAATCATCTTTATTTCTTTTTGGAAAAGCCACTTTCAGCATTAGCAACCACATATATGCCATAGCTACAAGACCAAATTGTCTAAGATAATCGGTTGCTGCAGCACCTATCTCATAGGGATTTCCAAGTCCTTTTTGGGCCATATAGAGTGTAGTTTTTTGCAGTCCTTTCAATGCTTTTGAGAATGGCACGACAAATTCTTTCATATCTGAATCTTCCTTGTGTTTCTCTATAAATTCCAAGGCAGGATGGAAGAATCTTCTGAGTAATCTACCCATATGTTGAGGCATTTTTCTTCCTGCTAAATCTAGTGCTTGTATACCATTAGTACCTTCCCAGATAGGTGCTATCCTGACGTCCCTAGAGAACTGTTCCATTCCATATTCTTTGATATATCCATGCCCTCCATATATCTGAAGCATATCATATGTTATCTCAACACCATAGTCTGTCAGCAAGGCCTTTACGATAGGAGTCATCAATTCTACAAGATCCTTGTTTGCCTTTCTTGTCTTTTCATTAGTGTCCTTCATCGATTTATCAATGGCTAATGCAGTCCAAGAGGCTAGCATTCTGCCTGCATCAATCAAGGACTTAGATCTCATCAGCATCCTTCTAACATCAGGATGAACAATGAGTGGATCAGCTTCTCCATCCGGATTTTTCGGTTCCTTAAGGTCTCTGCCTTGGAGCCTATCTTTGGCATAAGCAAGCCCGTTTTGATACGCAATCTCGGCCTGACCAAGTCCTTGCAATCCTACTGCAATTCTTTCAGTATTCATCATTGAGAACATCGCGGCAAGTCCATCATGTGGTTCACCAACAAGATATCCCTCAGCATCTTCAAAACTCATAACACAAGTTGCAGATCCGTGTACTCCCATTTTATCCTCAATTGAAACACATTTGACCCCGTTCCTTTTTCCTAGTGTTCCATCGTCATTGACTAAGAACTTTGGAACTAAGAACAAGCTTATTCCTTTGACACCTTTTGGAGCGTCGGGTAATTTTGCTAGAACTAAGTGTATGATGTTGTCTCCTATATCATGTTCTCCACATGATATGAAGATCTTCTGCCCATTCAAACTGTACGCTTCACCTTTGGGTTTAGCTCTGGTACGAATAAGTCCTAAATCAGTTCCACAGTGGGCTTCGGTGAGACACATAGTTCCAAACCATTCACCAGTTAAAAATCTTGGAAGATAAGTTTCCTTAAGTTCATCACTTCCATGGTTATATATGCAATGATATGCACCTTTTGTCAGACCCATATAAATTCCTAAAGACATGTTTGTTGCACATGATATCTCATCAGCAAGCGTACTGAGTACATTTGGAAATTCCATGCCACCATATTTCTGGTGTCCAAATAGTCCGGTGAGTCCTGATTCAATCAGTACTTCTGCAGCTTTTTTCATGCTAGGTGGGACAGTTACATTTGTACCATCGAATTTCGCTCCAATCTCATCCCCATCTTTATTTGAAGAGAGCCAAAATTCTTGGGACATTTTACCAAACTGGTCACTAATCATTTCAATCATGTCCCAAGTTGCTTCCTCGTAACCTTCGTATCCTTTTAATTCATTCTCAACATTTAGGACTTCACGTAGAACAAATTCGTATTCTCTATTGGGTGCTTTGTATTGAACCATTAATTCCTCAGTGGTTTTCCAGTTGTTAGCATATGTTCTACTCTATCCATGGTTCCTTCAGTTTTCATCAATTTGATTATTCCTTCTCTCTCCATTTCGAGTATCTTGTCATCTGACACGGTCTTAGTTGGATCGGTGTCTCCTCCACTCAAGATATATGACAATTCCTTGGTTACAGTAACATCATGTGGTGTCGCATGACCTGCCTTTACTAGGTCACTAACAGCTAAGTCAAGCGCAGCCTTCCCTGATGGTCCTGGTAAATAGTGTTCTTTGGGTAAGGGCGCCTCATAATTGTCAATCATTTCAAGACATTTTTCTTTTGCATCGTGAAGTAAACGTGCTCTATTCATCGTTATTTCATCACTCCTTTTTAGGAAATTCAATTCTTTTGCTTCTTGTGCACTTGTTGCTACTTTTGCAGTACCAACATTCTGGAATATTTTCATGATTGTTGCCATAGGTCCTTTTGGTTGCTCGGCGTCTCTTTTCCACCTAGTAATCATTTCCTTGCATCCACCCCAAGCAGGGACAAGACCAACACCTACTTCGACCAATCCAATGTAGCTTTCGGAATGAGCTTGTACGGCATCACATGCCAGTAGTACCTCGCATCCTCCACCAATAGCCAGACCAGAAGAAGCTCCAACAACTGGGAAATCACCATGTTTCAGCATCATGAATGCCATTTGACCACCAAGTACAAACTTTTCAGCTTCATCCCACGCTCCTACATTGGTTACAAAGCTTGAAAGACCCAAATTAGCCCCGGCTGAGAAATTGCTTCCATCATTTCCTATGACGACTCCTTTGTAGTTTCCCCCTTCACATTGGTCTGCAGCCTCACTCAGAGCCTCCATAATCATTGGATCCATAGAATTCATCTTACTGTGGAATTCGGCCAGAATTATCTTATCACCCATATCCCACAAACTAGCTGAGGGATTCCTGAAGATGGGTTCTTTACCTCTTTTTACATCTGCAGCAGTAAGATAGCCTTCAGGTCTGTTTATTTTGTGATAATTTCCGTCAGTTCCAAAGAACAATACATCGCCCTTTTTTTCCTCATAGAATTTCCCTTCCGAAACACTTTCCAATATTTTTGGAACACTCCTTCCTTCCTCTGTGATTTTTGATGCAAACCATGACGGTCCTAAATCATCAATCATTTCAAAGGGCCCTTTTTTCCATAAAAACCCATTTTTCATGGCCAAATCAACATTTACAATAGTGTCAGTTATCTCTGGAACTAGTGAAGCAGCATAAGCAAGTGTTTTGGAAAGAACTTTCCACGCATATTCACCGCCTTTGTCGTTGTGCTCTACTAGCTTCCTTAAACCGCCTTTAGCTGCCTTAATGCTTTCTAGATTAACTTTTTTGATAGATTTATGATATTCTCCAGTTTTAAGGTCTCTCGACTCTTTAATTTTATTTCCAGAATCTAAATTCAATCTATAGAATCCACCTTTTCCTTTCCTACCAGTATATCCTTCTGAGATCATTTCCGATAATATTTCTTCTATACCGAGTTCTTTTTGCTCCCTCACACCTATGTTGTACATATCATCCTTTGGAAGATTAGATGACATACTCTCAGTTACGTGTGGAATCAAGTCCAGCCCGACAACATCTCCCAAAGCAAATATTCCTGTTTTTGGAGCTCCAATTGGTCTCCCCATCACAGCATCAGCTTCCTCTACTGTAAGTCCCATTCTCATGGCTTCTACCATTCCAATGAGTGTCCAATAAGTTCCTATTCTATTCCCAATAAAACCAGGTGTATCATTACAGGTTACAACTTCTTTTCCCAATTTTAAATCACAAAATTCTGAAACGGTCTTTATTTTCTTCTTGCTTACTTCCTTGCCAGCTACAATTTCTAGTAATCTAAGGTATCTTGGTGGGTTGAAGAAGTGTGTGATAATAAAATCAGATGAGAATGTCTTTGACATTCCTTCAACCAAATGTTTTCTTGGTATGGTTGAGGTATTGGACGCGACAATCGAACCTTTTTTCCTAACCTCATCTATTTTTTTGAATACATCTTGCTTAATTTCTAGTTTTTCAAGGACGACCTCAACAATTAGATCAGCATCTTTTATTTTGCTTAGATGATCCTCTATGTTTCCTGTTGCTATAAGTTTTGCATTTTCAGAGTGCATTAAAGGTGTTGGACTACCCATTTTCACAGGCTTCAACATTTTTTTAACTGCACTTTCCGCAATTATGTTTCTGTTGACACTCTTTTTTGGTACGATATCTAGCAGGGTGACAGGTATGCCAGCATTTGCTATATGGGCTGCGATTCCGCTTCCCATAACACCAGCACCAATTACAGCAACCTTTTCAATTTTCACTATTTCCTCAAGCTCTTTCTAGTACCGTTGCACATCCTTGTCCACCACCAACACACATTGTTGAAAGTGCATATTTTGCACCATTATTCTGGAGTAATGATGCAGCTTTTCCAGTTATTCTTGCTCCACTTGCTCCAAGAGGGTGACCCATTGCCAGAGCACCACCATGAACATTCAGTTTCGACATGTCAATTCCTAATTCATCCACGCATGCTAAACTCTGTGCTGCAAAAGCTTCATTCATTTCGATAATATCTATGTCATTAAGTTTGAGTCCAGCTCTTCTCAGTGCTTTCTGTGAAGACAAAACAGGACCTATTCCCATTATTTCAGGACTGCACCCAGAGACGGCCATTCCTCGTATATATGCTAGAATCTCCAGATTATTTTCTTTCGCATAATTCTCAGAGCATACAACAACTGCTGCAGCACCGTCTGTAAGGGGAGATGATGTACCAGCTGTTACAACACCCTCTTTATCGAAAGCTGGCTTCAACTTTGCCATAGATTCCAATGTTGTTTCTGGCCTTATACATCCATCTTCTACGACATCATTAACAGAGATTATCTCATCTTCAAATTTGCCTTCATCTTTTGCTTTTGAAGCCTTTTGATGACTTTCTAGAGCCATTTGTTCCTGTCTTTCTCTTGATATTGAATGTTTTTTTGCCAGATTCTCTGCTGTATGGCCCATGCCTATGTAGGCATCCATGTCGACTAAACTAGGATTCAACATAGGATTGAATCCTGGCATTGGAACTCTACTCATTGATTCAACACCACCTGCAATGAAAAGGTCTCCCGATCCAGAATTTATTGCACCTGCTGCTTGATGAATTGCTTGCATTGAAGAAGCACAGAATCTGTTTACAGTAACGCCCCCAACAGTATTGGGTAGTCCTGCTAGAAACACCACATTCCTTGCCAAGTTCATCCCCTGTTCAGCTTCAGGAAACGCACAGCCCAAGATTAAATCTTCAACATCTTCTTCTTTGATCTTTGTTTTTTGTATTAGTCCTTTGACAACCTGAGCAGCTAAGTCATCGGGCCTTGTCAAATTCAACTTACCTTTTTTTGCTGGAGTAAATGCAGAGCGCGCATAACCACAGATAACAACCTTCATCATTTTAATCAATCCTATAAGCAGTATTAGTATATAAAAGTAGGACTTTGTATTATAAATGTAAAACACTTATATACTACCACTCAAATTATTTTTTGTGGCTGAGGTTAAGAATTATCAGGCAGCTGAGTCTGAAAAACAGATAAATATCCTCAAAAAATTAGGTTTTACAGAGGATGAAGCTCGAATCTATCACGTCCTTTTGGTTTCGAAAGAATCAACAGTAGGGCAACTTAGTAGATCCATTAATTTTTCTAGAGCCAAAATTTATGGCGTCATAGATAATTTGTTAGCTGAAGGTGCAGTTGTTGAGGGTAATAAACATCCAAAATCGTACTACCCCGTTGATCCTAAGGAAATAGCAGAGAGAAGAGTAAAAGAGATAGAATCAGCTTCTAAATTTGCTGAATCTGACTTATCTCCTTTGTATAAGTCTAAGCCAGTAGATTACTTAGAAACATTGACTGTTAAGGATATGGAAATCTTCTCCCAAGTCGCTACTATGTGTGAGAGAGCTGACCTATCAATAGATGTCATTGCTTCAATTTTACCATCAGAAATGCCAAGAAATGTTTGCAGAGCTTTTTCTGATGCTAGTGGCAGAGGTGTTAAGGTCCGAATGCTTTTCCCCAGAAAAGAGACAACACTAGATTTATCTCGCTTAGAAGGTTTCTTTGAGATTAGGCTTTCTCCATCCATGCCTCCTGCAGGGATTATATTAGTCGATGAGAAAGAATTTTGTGTTGGTGGTTTAGATGTTCCAGATTCCTCAAATATGTTGTTGGGGATGTGGATGAATCAACCTGAATTAGCTAGGCTTGCTAAACTGATATTTGACAATATATACGATTCTTCTGAGATATATGAAAGTTAATTTATGACGGGCGTTAAAGCCTTTTACAGTCCAGGTATTATACCGGAGCCTGGAATTGTTCCGAATACAAAATAATAGATAATTGCGGCAAGGCCATAAAAGAAGATAAAGATCTTCAGATATCTCATGACTGCTCTAAAGAGAAATCCACCAGCAGATATGTTGTCTTTTGGCTCGTCCTCAGCAGTTGCAAAAGGGTCCTTGTCCCTGACATCTATTCTAGCCATATTATTGTCTATTATTGACCATACCTTAAATGTTGTGCTAACAGGACATAACAATATTAATTGATACTTGTTGTTGAATGTATGAGTTCACATCCTTCTAACGAACCTATATTGGATTATGCCCCAGGTAGCGACGAAAAAAACGCGCTTCAAGCCGAAATTAATAAACAGAAATCTGAGGTTATTGAAATACCATGTATAGTTAATGGCGAGGAACTTTACACAAAGAATACAGTGACGCAAGTTATTCCTCATGATCATGGGCATATTCTAGCTAATGTTCATCTAGCCGGTAGAGCACAAATGGAATCAGCCTGTGTTTCTGCAGTTAAAGCACAATCTGAATGGATTGCTCTTGGTCTTGAAGGACGTGCAGCCATATTTGAGAAATGTGCAGATCTTCTTGCAGGAGACTGGCGAATGAAGGTCAATGCAGCAACCATGCTCAATCAAAGCAAGACAGTATTTCAAGCAGAGATTGATGCCGCTTGTGAATTGATAGATTTCTGGAGATTTAATGCATATTATGCTAGGCAATTTCATGACCAATTTCAGCCACTTATTTCTCCGGAAGGAATATCGAATTCAACAGAGATAAGGCCACTAGAAGGTTTCGTACTAGCTATAACTCCTTTCAATTTCACCAGCATTGCTGGAAATCTTCCTAGTGCACCAGCCTTAGTTGGTTGTACTGCATTGTGGAAACCTAGTAGGAATTCCTACTACTCTAATTACATGATAATGCGTCTTATGATGGAAGCAGGCCTTCCACCAGGAGTGATTAATTTCTTGCCAGGATCTGGTTCAGATATAACAGAAGTTTGTCTTTCCAATCCAGATTTTGCAGGAGTTCATTTTACTGGCTCCACAGCAGTTTTTCAGGGACTTTGGCAGAGGGTTGCTGAGGCACTACCTAACCTTAGGGGATATCCCCGTGTAGTTGGGGAAACTGGAGGAAAAGATTTTGTTGTTGCGCATCCAGATTGTGATAAGCAAGGACTTTTGGTTGCACTTTTACGCGGAGCTTTTGAATATCAAGGCCAGAAATGCTCTGCTGCTAGTAGAGCCTACATTCCTAAGTCTGTTTGGACTGAGATATACAATGATCTGGCCACAGAGATAAAGAAGATTAAGATTGGAGATTGCAGCGATTTTACTAATTTCATGACAGCGGTCATAGACAAGCGCGCTTTCGACAAGATAACTGGATATATTGAGAGAGCTAAAACTAGAGATACTTGTGAAATACTTGTAGGAGGTGGAAGTGATGATAGTACTGGTTGGTTTATTGAACCTACGATAATAGTGACAAGTGATCCTAAATCGGAATCGATGGTGGAGGAAATATTTGGTCCGGTCTTAACTGTCTATACCTATGATGACAATGATTTCGATGAAGTTTTACAACTATGTGACGAGTCTTCTCCCTACGCGTTAACGGGTTCTATTTTTGCAACTGATGAGAAGAACATTCAGAAGGCATTTGATGCACTGAGATTTACAGCAGGCAATTTCTACATAAATGACAAGCCCACAGGTGCAGTCGTTGCTCAGCAGCCATTTGGAGGGGCTAGGGCATCTGGAACAAATGACAAGGCCGGAGGGCCTCTGAATTTACTAAGATGGATCTCGCCACGCTCGGTTAAACGTGCGAACGTTCCTTTCCATGATTGGAC
>CAYFGG010000010.1:10555-15302 GCA_964342795.1 uncultured archaeon
GATGGATCTCGCCACGCTCGGTTAAACGTGCGAACGTTCCTTTCCATGATTGGACCTATCCTTTCATGGGCGAAGATTAAAACAGTTGGTGGGCCCGACCGGATTTGAACCGGTGACCTCCCGATTATCAGTCGGGTGCTCTAACCAGGCTAAGCCACGGGCCCGAGATTTCGTCACCAGAATAGGGGATTTAATAATGCATGTTAGAAGCAATAAAATACAAATAAGAAATTGCAATTTCTGACTCACTTTTTTATAGTGCTCCTTCAATGGAAAAACTCCGTTGTTTGCCCATGTCCAGAAACGTATTGTTGGAGAAGATTAAGCAGGCCGAAGCAGTAGCATCTGCGGAAGTTGAAAAAGCTGAAAAAGAGCATGTTTCAACTGTCAATCGTATACCTTTAGATCAGGAAGCCGTCATAAAGGAGAAACGCGAAAAGGCGGAGAAAGCTTCTCAGTCTGCTGTTGATAAAGCGATGAAGGATATAGAAAAGCAAAAAGCAGATATCTTATCCAAAGGCAAAAAAGCTAATTCAAAGATGAACACTGAAGCTAAGGGCAAGGTGGGCAAGGCGGCTGAAAAATTTGTTGACAAGTTTTTGGAGAGTCTATCTTAATGCTAAAGCCTGAAGATATGTCTCGGATGACCATTAGTGGTCATAAAAAACAGTTGGATTCATTATCTAATCTACTGGATGACCACCAACTAGTTCATCTTGTTGATTATAACAATGAAGATGAAGGCTTCAAAATAGGGACATCTCTCTCATATGGTTCTACAACATCAGAAATATTGGTTAAATTAAGATCAGTCATTAAACTTCTGGAAGTTTCCCCCAGTCCTCCTGAGAATCTGAAACTTTCCAGTGATATAGAAAAAGAAATAGATGAGTTAGAGTCTATTGCTTCTCAAGCTCACGATTTAAAGGAGAAACAGAGGGACTGTGACAGGAAAATTGATGATTTGACAAATTCGCTTGAACAAGTAGAAATGTTTAGCGGTTTAGATTTAGACATGAAATACTTATCAGGTTATGATAGTATGAAAGTATTCACAGGCCGTATTTCTAACGAGGCCGATTTATCTACAATTGACTCAAGTTTGGAAGTCATAAGGTCAGATGAAACTATAATTGTTTTCTGTCCAAACGATAAAATTGATTCTACTGAACGTTCTCTTCTAGACTTAGGTTTTCGTTCTGTCGATGCTCCTCAAATTGAGGGCGATCCATCTTCGGCTGAATCCAAGATAAAATCCCAGTTGTCGCAATTGCAAAACGAAAGGGATTCTATTGATCATGAGATAGAAGCCTTAGCGAAAAGGCATGGCGACTGGTTGGTTTCTTGTGAAGAGCATTATTCAGCCCTTTCAGAAAAATCGAGTCTGCCTCTAAAATTAGCAACTACAGACAATATGTTTGTACTGGACGGTTGGGTACCATCTAAATCCGTATCCGTTTTGCAACAGGAATTACAGAAGTTAGACGTTTACTATGAGTTAGATAATGAGATAGAATCTTCCCCACCTATAAAGTTGGATAATCCAGGTCCAATGAAACCGTTTGAGATGTTTACTAAGCTTTACAGTACACCTAGGCACTGGGAGTTCGAGCCAACGGCTATAATCTTCATCACTTATCCTTTATTCTTTGGTTTGATGGTTGGGGATGCAGGGTATGGACTTGCTTACGTCCTATTTGCGCAATATCTAATTGGAAAGTTTAGCCATTCAGAGGCAATAGTCTCTTTAGGTAAAATTCTCAGAACTGCAGGAATTTATACATTTTTATTTGGGACTTTTATTTATGCAGAAGCATTCGGTAAATCTTTCTTTGAATTAGGAGAATTAATTGGATTCAATTCCTATCTATTTGCAAAAACTTATGGCCCCTCCTTTAGTGTTCCTCTTATTGAACATTATGATGGAGCACCATGGCACTTACCAATACACAAGTTTAGCCCATATGGCGCACAATTGATGCTTTTATCATCAGTTATTATCGGTTTTATTCACGTTTCCTTAGGCCTAATTCTTGGTTTTATTAATGAACTTAAACATCATGATTTGAAGCATGCACTATACGCAAAGATGTCCTTCCTTTTGATTTTGTGGGGAGGAGTAATGGCATTAGTTTCAGTAGTAGGTTTGTTGCCAGAAATGGTTCAAACCCTGGGTCTTGTAGTCATGCTAACTGGTTTAGCTTTAGCGATTATTGGAGAAGGTATTGTTGGTCTTCTTGAATTTCCAACAGTTTTCTCTAATGTTATTTCTTATGCACGTATTGGTGCAATAGGTTTGAGTGATTACGGCTTAGCATTTACTGTGAATTATATATCTCTGAAAATGTTGGTACCCATGGGACCTATAGGAATTATAGCAGCTATATTTATCATGTTAATTGGACACTTGACAGTTTTTACACTTGGAATTATCGGAACAGGCATAAATTCGCTAAGATTGCAATATGTCGAGTTCTTTACTAAATTTGTGCAAGGAGGAGGCACACTTTACGATCCTTTCGGTTACGACCGAAGGTACACAAAAGAAAACGAGGTACAACCATGAACGGGAAAAAAAACCTATACGTTTTGGCAGCAATGCTCTTTGTAGCATTGTTGGCAACGCCAGCAGTATCCGCTGCAGAGGATGATGAGACTACCACAGATGGAGAAGCTCAGCAAGCGGACGACAACACAAACACAGTAGCAGCAGCCAAATGGAGTGCTAAGGGCTATATTGCAATTGGAGCAGGATTAGCCGTTGGTTTAGCAGGAATTGGAACTGGATTAGCTCAGAGCAATATTGGTTCCGCAGCAATTGGCGCTGTTGCAGAAGATGACAAGAATTTCACGAATGGCTTAATTTTCGTAGCTATTCCAGAAACTGTTGTAATCTTCGGTTTGGTTATTTCTGCTTTGCTCATATTCGTAATGGGCGCTTAGAATGGGTCTAGAGGACATTCTAAAGCAGGTCGAGGAGACCGGCAGAGATAGAGCAGCCGCTATCAGGAAGGAAACTACCCAAGAGGTAGAGTCCAAAATGGCGGAAGCATCGTCAGCCGCAGAAGAAGTAGTTGCTTCAATTAAATCTGAATCTACTAGAAAGATTGAACAACTCAGACAGCAAGAAATTCCTTCAGCTGAATTAGAAGTGAAGAGAAATCAATTAGAAATGCAAAAGGACTTACTAATGCTAACTAAGAAAGAAGTTATGTCTAAATTAGAAAGCCTAGGTTCTAAGGATTTAAAGAAAATTTACTCTAGTTTGCTGAAAGACGCTCCTAAAGATGGTAAGCTTCTATGCCGAAAAGCAGACAAGTCAATATTCAAAGGAATAACTAAATTGTCTCAATCTGGGGAAATTACAGATTTAGGCTTTATTATTGAATCTGGAGATTATAGACTAGACTACCGCTTTTCAACATTAGTGGAAAGACAGTGGCAAGAGAACTTACCAATGGTTAGTGAGGTATTATTCGCTGAATGAGTAACTATTCTTACGTAGCTACCAGAGCCAGATCTAGAAGATCGCGGTTGCTTCCAGCAGAAGCATATACGCAATTGTTGAATCTAGATTTGCCTGAGATTGCTCGATATATTCAGGATTTAGAATATAGAAGGGAGATTGACAGGTATGGCTCTAAACTAAGTGGTGCAGATCTTATCGAAACCGCATTAGTTGACAATTTAGCTGAGGATGTTGGAGATTTTCTCAGCTTTAGCACCGGTAAGTTGCGTGAGATTTTGATGGTTTATGCTGAAAGGTACAGAGTTGAGAATCTTAAGAACATTTTGAGAGGAGTTAATCAACAAATGTCTCCGGAGGACATTGAAAGGTTAGTTTGCCCCATAAACCAATCAGATCGAGAACTATACAATCGTCTTTATGAGTGCAAAACAGTAGATGACGTAATCAGCTCATTGGAAGATACAACATACTATGAGGATCTAAAGAAGGCAGGTGAGAACAGAAGTCAAGACAGTCTTCAACCACTTGAAGATGCATTGGATTTAGCATATTATCATCATTTGGTTGAAAATCTTCCTTCTGGAGGTGCTGATGCAGACATATATCACAGTTTTGTACAACTCAAAGTTGATGTGGCTAATATTAAGACAATTTTGAGGTTAAGACATAGAGATATCAAAGGGCATAATGAACTGCTAATATCAGGAGGTTCCATCAAAACCGAACTTCTATCATCAGTTCAAACAATCCAAGATTTAGTTAATACTCTTGAAGGAACGAAATATCATGAATTAATCTCACCCCACATAAGTGAAGAAAAAACAGATCTTAATTCATGTGTGCATGATTTGGACCACTATATAGCAAATCGAACTAAGAGATTCTCATATCTTTATCCTTTATCAGTCCTACCCGTTCTGGACTATCTTTTGAGGAAAGAGAGAGAAGTGTACAATCTTAGGGCCATAGTTAGAGGAAAACAAACAGGCTTACCGTCCGAAAGGATTGAGGAATTGGTGATGGTCTAATGGAAATTGGCGTGGTTGGTGACGATTTATTCACCATTGGTTTTAGATTAGTTGGAATCGAGAAGTGGTTCACTGTTAATGATGAAAATACAGTTGACTCAGCTGTAAATAAAGCACTGGAAGACAAAGATTTAGGAATTCTAGTTATACATGATAAGGACTGGAATCACTTAGAAACTTCGGTGCGTAGAAAACTGAGTAATAGTGTGAAGCCGACAGTTATTGCTATCGGCTCTGAAGTTGATGAAGG
>CAYFGG010000011.1:0-14872 GCA_964342795.1 uncultured archaeon
TAGAACGCCGCATGGAGAGTTTAGCAGAGCGGGAAGAACTTTTGGAAGTCTCTGCATATGACGCATCCCGAGCGGCAACAAAGTTGGAAGAGCACATTTCAGCTTTCAACGAAGTCCTGGTTCGAGCCCAGGAAATTGCAGCAGAAGAGAAGCTCAAGGAGCTTGAAGCAGCAGAAGAGGCTCGAGCTAAGGAAGAAGAGCAAATGCAGCTTGATCTGGAAGACCCAGACATTGAGATGGTGGCTGAGAGATTCCATGAATCACTAGGCCGTTTGGTCCAGGCTCGAGACGAACTGTCAAAAATAGAAGAGCAATTATCTCATATCTTGAAGATGGAACGTGATGAGCAGTTGGAGAAGCTGACGTCTATGACTGAGTCATATGAGAACACTAAGCGTAAGATTGAGGCACTGCAGTCTTCTTCGGATGCCAGAAATGCCGCAGCAGATGAGAACAATATCATGAACCTTCTGAGTGCAGCAGCATCTGGAGGTAGTGCATCAGACTTCGGAGACTTTGGTGACTTCGGTGATTCAGATGATGAGTTCGAGGTTGAGATATACGAGGATGAAGATGGTTCATTCTATTATATCGATCCAGACACAGGGGAGGAAGTACCCTGTGATGAAGACGGCAACGCTCTCTGAAAAGTTTAGGCAGAGAATATAGCTTGTCGCAAGCTCAGGTGTAGTCTTGACTCTAAATATGGAATGGTGGTGGAATTACCAATCTGAAATAGATACACAATTTGGCTTTTCTAGAATCCGAGAGGACGTTGCCACACGCATGGCTTCACGAATAAAGACTAACGATATTACTATCGCAGATATAGTAGGAGGCAGAGATTGGACAATAGTTGGGGCAGGAATAGATTCGAGCACAGATATTGATAGTTTGAATCTGATTGTTGCAGACGGCGCTCTAAGGGCTTGTTTGCAAAGAAATATTGTTCCTGAGATAATAGTTACAGACCTTGATGGGTACATGCCAGATCTTCTTCAAGCCTTTGAACAAGGTTCTAAGGTCATAGTCCACAGCCATGGAGACAATCTCGCAGCTTTGTATACTTACTCAAAATTCATAATTCCTTCATGCCTTACTTCTACTTATCCTTCTAATTTTACTGAATGTTGGGGAGGTTTTACAGATGGTGACCGTTCACTTATGATGGCACTTTCCCTAAAATGTAATTCCGTAGAACTTGTTGGATTTGATTTTACTAAAGTTGGAGATTATAGTGGGAGTTATAGTCCACGAAAGATGGAAAAGTTGATTTGGGCTGAGAAGATAATAAAAGAATGTATGAAAAGATCCAGTTTGGTTTCTTGGCGCTAATTTGCCCCTATCAATCTTATGAATGCGTCCTCAAGGTTGTTCACACCAGTACTCATTTGAATCTCTCTTACAGTACCTATCGCCAATAGTTTTCCCTGATCGATTATTGCGATTTTTGTGCAAAGGCTTTCAGCCATTTCAATTATATGGGTTGAGAGCAAGACGGTCCGTCCATTATTAGCTAAGTTCAATATCCAATCTTTCAGTAGTTTAGTATATCTAGGATCAAGCCCACTTGCAGGTTCATCAAGCAGGACCATCTCAGGGTCATGTATCAAAGTCATAGCTATCGCTAATTTTTGTCGCATCCCCTTCGAATAAGTTCCAACCTCATTATGTATTTGTTCACCTAGTCCAAGAGAGCTTGCGTAGTAGGTTATTCTTTGCTGTATCATTTCGTCTGAGAGCTTACGCAACTTGCCAATTAGTTCTAATGTTTCAGCTCCAGTCAATCGGTCATAAATCAATGGATTCTCAGGCAGATATCCCATCATGGATTTGGCCTTTAGAGGCATTTTTTGAATATCGATTCCACCTATTTTAATGGACCCTCGTGTTGGTTTCAGTAGACCGCATAACATTTTGATAGTAGTTGATTTTCCTGCACCATTAGTTCCCAGTAGTCCAAACACATCACCTTTTCCAACTTCAAAAGTTATGTCTTTAGCTGCAGGTCTACTACCATAATATTTTGTCAAGCCATTAACTTGAATCATTACAACCTGAAAGATGGCTTAACTTAAGACCCCCTGTCAATTACTTTATCAGATTTAGAAGGTTTTGAGTGATGAATTCCAAGAGAATTACGACTCCCCAAAAGCGTTTAGATGAGTTCATTAAAATACTAGATTCTCTTAACAATTTGGATTGTCCTGTTGTAGTAGAGGGTAAGAGAGACACTTCAGCTCTTAAAAATATAGGATATAGTGGCACCATTATCGAATTGAATGATGGTCGCTCATTACTTTCTACTGTCGAGTCTCTTGCACAGAAATTAGGCACTTCTGGAAAATTTGTGATAATGACTGACTGGGATAGGACGGGAGGGAGACTAGCTAAACAATTGAAAGAGTATGGTGAATCTATAGATTTGCACCCAGATCTAACAATTAGACGTAATTTAGCACTGCTTTTCTCCAAAGACATCAGTTGTATCGAAGAGTTACCCTCTGCCATAAGAACACTTAATCTCCAGACATAACAATACTGTTAATTAGTTGCTTTTTATGTTTCAGATAATGCTTGGTAAAGCTAAAGATGAGGCCAGAAAGGAGCACTTGGAGAGTGATGCATTTTCTAAGTTAGAAAGCATTAGAAGCAATACAGGAGTTTCAGTAACGTCTGGACTTTTGGATTCTGAGATATCAAAATTTCTTTCTTTAGACTCTAACCTAGCCATAGCTATAGATCAAGCGTACACCTATCATCTAGAACTCAAAGAGGAGTTAGGTTCAGATACATTGATGGAAAGTGAAATCTCATTAATCAAGAGTCTACAGAGTGGATTTGTTAATTTCTATAAGCCTGAGACTGTAAATCAGTACATTGCTATAGCTGCTAAAGGACCTTGGATAGTTACTTCTCATGGAGCAGTCGTACATGATAATGGTGGTTATGGTATGCTTGGCGCAGGCCACAGTCCAGATTTTGTTATTGAATCGATGTCAAAGAATTGGGTCATGGCTAATGTTATGACTCCTTCTTTCTCACAGAAGCGTCTTGATGATAGTCTTCGCAGAGAATTAGGACATACTAGAGGAAATTGCCCTTTCACTCACTTTATCTGTATGAACAGTGGCTCTGAGTCTGTAACAGTTAGTTTACGCATAGCAGATGCCAATTCAAACATTTTGACATCACTAGGCGGGAAGCATGAGGGCAAAGAGATTAAGCTCCTTGCAATTGAACAAGGATTCCATGGAAGGACAGATCGTCCTGCCCAGATGTCACATTCGTGTAAGGATAGTTATGACAAACATTTAGCTTCTTTCCGAGATCGAGACAATCTTTACCTTGTCCCTCCAAATGATGTACAAGCCTTGAAAGACATTTTTGCGAAAGCAGATGCCGATAATGTTTTCATTGAATTAATGGCTATTGAACCTGTTCAAGGTGAAGGTAATCCAGGACAATGTGTAACTAGGGAATTTTATGATGAAGCTAGGAGACTGACCAAAGCTCATGGATCCTTGTTACTAATAGATTCGATTCAGGCAGGGATTCGTGGCCAGGGCTGCCTTTCGATAATTGATTATGATGGTTTCCAAGATTGTGAAGAACCCGATCTTGAGACATGGTCAAAAGCGGTAAACGCTGGCCAGTATCCTTTTTCGGTACTAGGAATGAATTCTCGAGCATCTGAACTTTATGTTACAGGAATTTATGGAAACACTATGACTACAAATCCTCGAGCCCTTGAAACGGCTTCAACAGTTCTTGATAATATAACTCCAGAATTACGTAAGAACATTAGAGAGCGCGGGGTCGAATTTGTAGAAAAGTTGGATTCTTTGGCAAAAGAATTTCCAGATTATGTTCTCAAAGTTCAAGGTACAGGTCTGCTATGTAGCATTGAGCTTAAGCCAGATGTTTTACCGGTAATTGGTTTTGATGCCGTTGAACCTTGGTGCCGTAGTAGAGGCCTAGGCGTTATACATGGTGGGAAAAACGCCCTCCGTTTCACACCTCATTTTTGGATAACTTCTGAAGAAATAGATCTGATAGTAACTATAGTTCGTGAAGCAATAATAGATTTTACGAGTAATTAGCTTAATTTTCCTAACTCATTTTCTACAGCTTCTAAAATCTCATTTGATTTCAACAGTTTTACCATGGCGTTATGATCTTTGTAAAGCGGTCTGTCCTCATCTAGATATTCTACATGTTCTCTTATGATTCTATGAGCTATGGAAGTTCCTTTACCCATTCCTTTTCTTCTGATGTCCAAAGCTTGTGCTGCAGCCATCATTTCAATGGCTAACACTCCATAGCAATTATCCAAGATTTGTTTGGTTTTTTGACTGGTTGTTAAACCCATAGAGACGAAATCTTCTTGGTCAGCGGCAGCAGGAATAGATTGATTCGCTGCAGGATGTGAGAGTATTCTAGTTTCAACAACTAATGCGTCTGCAGTATATTGTGAAAGCATCATTCCCGAGTGCATTCCAGGTTTCTCGGTCAAGAACGGTGGCAATCCAACAGATAAGGCTGGGTTGGTTAATCGATTTAATCTTCTTTCAGATAAGACCGCAACCATACTTAGTCCAGTTCCAACCATTTCCATTGGTAAGGCAATTGGTGTCCCTTGGAAATTTGCTCCCGTCAGTACCTCCTTCTCTTTTGTTAAAAATATCGGATTATCTCCTACACCATTCAACTCCGTTTCTACCTGTTTTCTTGCAAAATCTAGTGAATCTCTCAAGGTTCCAGCCACTTGAGGTGTTGATCTCATTGAATAAGCGTCTTGAACCTTCTTTTCACTACTAAATAATATTTCCGATTCAGTAGTTAGCAAGTTTAGATTCGCTGCTATTTTTTGTGAGCCCTTGAATCCTCTTAAAGAGTGTATTCTCCCATCATATGGCTTCATATTTGCTTTGAGGGCCTCTAAGGTCATAGCAGCAGCGATATCGTGCATTTTCATCCATCTTTCAGCATCATGTATGATAAGTGCAGCTAAAGCAGTGAGAACATTACTTCCATTTATCAGGGCCAAGCCGTCTCTTGCTTGCAATTCTAGAGGTTTTAATCCAATATTTCCTAAGGCAGTTTCCGAGTCTATGATTTCTCCATTTACAAACATTTCACCTTCCCCCATCAGTGCTAATGCAATTTGTGACATTGGAGCTAAATCACCACATGCCCCGACAGAACCTTTTTCACAAACAACGGGCGTAATTTGATGATTCAACACATCTCTAAGATATTCAGTTATCTCTCTTCTTCCACCCGAATATCCCTTAACGTGCACATTTATGCGTCCGCAAATTGATCCCCTAACAATTTCAATATCCATAGGCTTGCCAATGCCTGCAGCATGATTTCTAACCAATAATTTCTGAAATTCTTGAGTTTGTTCTGGTGTTAATGTTACTTCGGAAAACTCCCCAATGCCTGTAGTTATCCCATACATTATTTCGTGTTCATCTATCTTGTTCTGAAGCATTTTTCTGCATTCTTCAATTCGCTTCCATGATTTTTCAGTAATCTTAACACTCTTATTATCTCGAGCGACATCAACTAGTCTTTCGATGGTCAAAGTTTCACCGTCTAATATTACAGTCATTGATTTGGCAATAATTACCACATTAAATAAACTACTAGAACTTCAAATTCTTTTTTATATCCTATTTATGGGGATTTGTGACCGATGAAAAGCAAAAACATTTAAGAGAATTGCGAATTGATGCCGCTTCCTATTCAAAGTTAGGTAATCATTCAAAGGCCGAAGCAACAATAAAGAAAGCTTTGGAGCTTGATTCCAGTAATACCCGTCTATATCATGAGATGGCAAAGATTCATTTGAGATCAAAACAATATGGTAAGTCCCTAGACGTACTAATTCCACTTTCTTCTAAAACTCTTTCCAAGGAAATTATTTTCAAAGATATAGGTATTTCCTATTTAGGTTTGGGTAAATTAGAAAAAGCGCTTGAAGCATTGGACAAAGCATTGAGTGAAAAAGACGATTATTTAGAAGCCCTTGTTGCCAAAGGAAAAGCATTGAGAGAACTTGAGCAATACGATGATTCCCTGAAGGTTCTCGATGAAGCTTTGTCTATGAATCCTAAGGACAGAGACACACTATATCAAAAAGGTAAAACTCTTCATATTATAGGAAAAAATCGAGAGGCACTGGATTTGTTTGACAAAGTTTTGGAATTCAGACCTAGAGACACTCAAGTCCTTGCAGCAAAAGGAATCGCACATGATGATCTTGAAGAATTTAAAGAGGCATCTGATTCAATTCAGAAGAGTCTTAGCGTAGAGGATGAAGTAGTGTACAATGATCGAGGTGTAGCCCTCAGTCGCCTTGGTTATAACCATAAGGCAATTGATAGTTATCGTCGTGCACTTTCTTCCAATTCAAAATATGCAGTTTGTTGGTTTAATCTTGGAAAGGCCCTCTTTCGAGTTGGAGATTTGAACGAAGCCTTGAAGGCCTTTAAACGCTCAACTGAACTGAATCCAAACAACAGGAGTGCTTGGAACAATCGTGGGGTAACACTTCGCCAACTAAATAGATTGGAGGAATCGTTAGATTGCTACGACAGAGCTATAAAATTAAAGAAGGATTATTCATGGGCTTGGCACAACAAAGGATACGTCTTAGAGCAGCTGGATCGCCCTAGGGAAGCATTAGAGTGCTATGATTCAGTTCTGAAGCATGAACCAGATCACAGGGAGCATGGGATCCATGAATGGGAAAAACTAAAAGAGGATACAAACAAGGCGATTAAGAGAATCAAAAAAGTTATAGGTGATTGAGTTGGATGTAATAGATCTGATTAGGGCAGCTGAGGAATATATAGATCAAGGAAATCCAGAAAAAGCTTATTCCAGTTTTAGAGAAGCACTATCTTTAGCCCCCAATGATCCACAATTACATAATCGTCTTGGAATGCTTGAGATGTCTCAGGGGAATCCGGAGAAGGCTTATTCTAGTTTTACAGAGGCTTGCCGTTTGGCACCAGAAGTTTCTCGTTATCACATGAGACTTGGAGATTCATTACAACGCTTAGAAAGATTTGAAGAGGCGATTCAAGCATATGCAAGTTCTTTAGAACTCGAGCCTAAAAATGCACCAGCGTGGAATAACAGAGGCTTTGCTAATTTCAATATAAATCGCTGGAACGAAGCGCTTAGATGCTATGATGAATCAATGCGGGCAGATCCTAGTTATGCAGTAGCTTGGTACAATTATGGATATACACTTCAGCTGTCCGGTAGACTATCTGATTCCAAAGATTATTATCAACGTGCGGTAGATTTGGATCCTGATGACAAAATAGCTTGGAACAATCTAGCAAATGTTCATTATAATCAAGGCCATTACGAAAGAAGTATAGAGATTTACAAGAAATCACTTGAATTGGATGACGAGTACGTCATTGCCATAAATAACATAGGAAATGCCTTGGACCACTTGCATAGATATGAGGAATCAATTCCATATCACGAAAAAGCAATAGAGTTAGATCCAACTTTTCACTATGCTTGGATGGCCAAGGGCCGTGCTCTAACACACCTCAATCGAGCCGAAGAGGGCCTTGAATTCATTGAAACCTCTATCGAACTCGATGATCAAGACCCTGATTATCATGAGGCCCTATCCCATTGTTTTATGCAATTAGGACTTATGGATAAGGCCCGGCAAATATTGAATCTTGGTTTGTCGGTTGATGGACAGCATGTAGCATGTTGGGTTGCTTTGGGCGATGTAAATATGGAGTTGAACAATTCTGTTCAAGCTTTACAATGTTATGATGAAGCCGTCCGTGCTCAGGATGTACTCTCTCGTAACAGAATGCGCGATCTTGATTGGATGGAAAAGGGAAAGATTTTGATGTCCTCGGGTGTCCTCCATGAGGGAATTAGACAGTACAACAATGCAATTGCAGTAGCCTCAGATACTAGTCGGCCTTACTTTCGCAAGGCTGAGATTCTGATAAAGAGCGATTTGATTGGAGAAGCAAGAGAGGCTGCATCCAAAGGGCTAGAACTAGATCCAGAATCCTTGTCAGGTCAAATGCTTCTGATAGAAACTATGGAACCTGAGGAAGTATTGCCGATTTTTGAAGAATTAATTTCTAAATTTCCCGCATCTTTATCTCTCAGGCATTTACTAGCTTCCAAATTGAGTGATGTTGAACCTATCAAGTCACTTGGTCTCTTAGAAGAGAATACTTGGGACGAACTGATATTAAAAGTCAAGTGTTATCGTTCACTTTCAGATTACAAGAATGCACTTGAATGTGCTATAGAGGCTACGAGTCTAAAACCAGATTCAGTAGATAGTTGGCTTGCAGCAGGCTGGAGCGCTTTTGACATGGGTGCTTTCGATCAATCAAATGATTTTTTCGATGCAGCTATAGGCTGTGATATACAGTGTTCCGATGCTTTATTCGGCAAGGCATTAGTATTGGAGAAATTGGGTATGGATAACACAATTTACACCAATGCCCTTAGTGAGATTGATCCTAAACTAGTTCCTTAGACAATTTCCTTAAAAATATCCTCAACATCCTTGGATACCTTTTCCCATGAGAACATGTTAACAACTCTTTCTCTTCCCTTTAATCCCATTAGTTTAGCATTTTCTGGATAATTCCAGATTTTCTCAAGTGCTTCAGCTAAAGCCTCAGGATCCAATGGCTCAACGATGAATCCTTCTTCAGATGATATTACGTCTCTCACCCCAGGTATGTCACTCAGAACGAGTGGTTTTCCAGAAGCCATTGCTTCAAGACCCACTATCCCAAATGCTTCAAGTCGTGATGTTGAGGGTAGTACAACAACATCAGTTGCAGCATAATATGCAGGTAACCAGTAATCGGAGATGGGTCCGACAAAGACAACTCTTTCTTCTAGCTTCAATTTCTTTGTCAATTGTTTTAACCAGTTTAGGTATGGTCCATCACCAACGATTAGGAGCTTCCCCCTCTGTGAATATTCTAGTGCCCTAATCAATATTCCAATTCCTTTATGAGGAACTAGTCTTCCAACAAAAAGTGCTAGGGGTTCATCCCCTTCTACAAACTTATCTCTTATGAAATCACCTTTATTTTTAGGATTGAATCTATTCACGTCAACAGCGTTTGGAACGACGTCTACATCAATGTCCCATAGGCTTCGAGAAGTGGTTGCATAGCTGTTTGTGGTAGATATTACTCTGTCAGCTACTTTTAGAGGATATTTTCCGAGAAATGATTGATAAACGTTTACAGCCATCTTTCCAAGAAAGCCTTTCAATTCTAGATCACAATGATGTGTTACAACTAGTGGTTTTCGTGCGTCTTTAGCACCTTTGGCTGCAAACCTCTCCGTGAATGGTGGTGGTGAATGTACGTGTATGACATCAGCATGACTTCTTCTTACAAATTCCTGAATGGAAGTGACTACTGGTGTATTGTACAGATTTATCCATTGAGGTAATCTCGTCACTTTTATGCCTTTTATTTTTTCAGTCTCAGGCATTCTGCTATAACGTGATGTCACAACTTCAACTTCGTGTCCTAAATTCATTAAACCTTCAGATAGGCCCATTACGTGCGATTCTACGCCGCCAAAGTGGGGATAGAAATATGGAGTTACTTGCAAAATATGCATTATACGACTATACTGTTTGACTCATAGGTTCCTGAGACTAAGGTATTTGGCCCTATGCTTACATTGTTACCTAGGATTGTTCCAGTGTTTATTGATGCATTTATCCCTGTGTTTACATTATCTCCGATAATCGCTCCAAATTTTCTCCTTCCAGAGTCTATTTTCTTTCCTTGGTGTATGACTTCTATATTTTTTTTGTCTAAGCGAAGATTAGCAATTTTGGTTCCAGAACCTAAATTACTATTCCTTCCAACAATTGAGTCTCCCACGTAGTTGTGATGCGGTGCCTTTGCTTTATACATCATAATACTATTTTTTATCTCACTTGAAGCACCAACTTTGTTCTCACCACACAATACAGTTCCATTTCTTAGATATGCATTTGGCCCTACTACGCAATCATCTCCAATCCACACATTACCCTCTATGTAAGATCCGGATTTGATAACAGAATTTTTTCCTACGTGGATTTTTCCTTTTACAGTCACACCATCCTCAATTTGACCTTTGACTTCTTCATCAATATCACTGATAATACTTTCATTGGCAGTTATTAGATCCCATGGACTACCAATATCTTTCCAGAATCCTTCATATTCTATTACTCCTACGTTTTCAGAAATCGCTTGGAGGGCATCTGTTATTTCATATTCACTTCTCTCCGATTTTTCGACCTTCTTTATGGAACCAAATATTTTTTCACTAAAAACGTATTGTCCAGCGTTTATCATTGCTTCCCCAGACATTCCCTTTTCGATAATAGAAATTAGTTTTCCGTTTTTGCTATTCACTACTCCAAATCTAGATGCATCATTGACTTTTGTTACCATCATGCAGGCGTTATTCGTGTTCCCTCTCATTTGCTCAAGGTTTTTTCTGTCAATAGTCGTGTCTCCGTTTATACAGTAAAATTTTCCATTTATCTTACCTTCAGCCTGAAGAATTGCGTGCCCAGTCCCTTTCTGTTCAGCTTGAACAATATATTCTATCTTGACCCCATGTTCTTTACCACTTCCAAGAAAATCAGATATCTCTTTCATTTGGTATCCTATTAGAACATATACGTTTTCCACTCCGACTTTTTTCAATTCATCTATTTGTCTTTTAATTATTGGAATCCCACCTAATGGCAATAACGGCTTAGGTGTGTTGTCAGTCAGGGGCCACATCCGCGTGCCCTTACCTGCCGCCAGAATCAATGCCTTATCTATCATATCACTTTCTTTATCCCCTTTATCAGGAGGGCATTTATCTTTGCCCCATCCATTTTCCCACGGAATTCAGACATCACACTCCCCATCAATGGACCAACAGATTCTATGCCTCTTTCCCTTACAAAATCTATTTTTTCATTTATCAATTTTTCTATAAACATTTCTACGTCTTTTTCTATATGTTCGCCCCCCGTTTCGATTTCTTCGCCTCTACTTGATTGGATAAGCGCTTTTTCTATTCCTTCTTTTGCTATTTTGCCTTCTTTAATCAGTAGAAGAACTCTGAGGATATCATCATCATTTATAGAAATCCGTATCTCAGATTCAATATTTGGTATAGTGTGCAGTAAAATCCTAGATATGTTTTTCCCGTCATTTATTTTATCCAATAGTTTTAGGAATCTTGAATCTAGTTCTCTTGCAACCATTTGCTTTGATTCCTCTGTGTTCAACGGCAATTCTTTTTCTCTTTGATCCAATGTCTTAGGTGTTTTCACACTGATGTTTTGTAGATTAACTGGCCCAATGTCAGTCTCTGGATACATTCTTGAAGCTCCAGGCATTGGTCTTAGGTATCTAGTGTGCCCTTCTGGAGTTACTTTTCTTACCTCTTTTGGTACTCCTTTGTATTGCACTCTTTGCGTAACTCTTTCAAGAGCTTTTTCCGCTATTTCATCTTTGCCAAAGATTAGTACGAAAGCGTCTTCCTTTCCACAGTCTACAGCTTTGGAGATTTTTCTTTTTTCCTCCTCACTAATTCCATAAGCAGGCAATTCATCACTGTGCATAAGTCCTTTCACACCAGTCTTGATAGCATGATCTGCTATTTCTCTCCCCATTCGTATATGCTCATCTGAGGATTTTTTAGTCCCTAGTAAACCATTCCAGCCAACAAGCTTGCACGCATAGGCATCACCTCTGTTTCTCTTGATTAGTTTAGTCACAACTTTTTTGTTTTTTACTCTACCTGTCTTGATTTTCTTTAGTTTTTCCTGCCGTCTTATTTCTTTTTCCACAACTTTTGACATAGTCGACAAATCTTGGAAACCCTTCAATTCGACTCTCTCACCGCCATCTATAGACACGTTAACGTCTTGTCTTATGGTTCCTAGTCCTCTTTTAACCTCACAAGCTCTCAAGAGCCTTCCCAAAGCAAGCGCAGCGTCTTGTACATCTTTTGGTTTCTTAAGCTGGGGTTTTGTTGTAATCTCAAGAAGCGGTATTCCTAATCGGTCTAATAGGTATTCGTCTTTTTTGTCTCCATGTCGGCATGAATCTTCCTCCAGACAAATTTGATCCAGTTCTAGTTTTTTTCCGTTATATTCTATTTTTCCGCCCGTTGCTATCAAAGCAGTTCTTTGAAAACCACTCGTATTTGACCCATCAACCACAATCTTCCTCATAAATTGAACTTCTTCGATGATTTTTGATCCGGTTAGTTTTGCAAATTGTACAGCAATCTGTACAGCATGGTTATTTGGCCCCCTTGGTGGTTCTTCATCCGTATAGACAAGGCAATTGCAACTTTTGTTATAGTATGTAAATTCTCTTATTCCTTCAGCCTTTGCCGCCGCATCCATTGCTCCCATCTCACTAGAGGTCGGATGCAGAGTGCGTTTGAAACTGCGATTATCACCAGATTCTAAATTTCCACAAGTGCAGAAAAGTTTTCCGCAGTCAAGCTGTTGGTGTACTTCAAGGCCCGCCTTCAACTTCACAGTATGGTCGCATTCCTCTAGTTATTAAAGGGACCGGTTGAATAGGTCTTTAATTTTTGGAAGAAGTATAAGTGCTGCGAATCCTAGTATAGGCCCGACAAATAGTAGCCCCATCGCTAGTATTGAGAAAACCGCTCCAATCTGGGAATTTTTGTAGGATTTTAGAGAATAAGTGACCCATGCTCCCCAGAGTCCTATAGTTGCGAAAAGAAAAGTTATCCCTGAGCACCAGCGCGTAATCTTAACATAAACGCTATCCTCTAGTTTATTCTTTCCATTTCCTTCTTCCATTTCAAAGACAAATCTGTTAATTCCATCAATTCCTTGTTCAATCTCAACTAATTTTAGATTATTATCTTGGACGGGAACATAGATTTCCATAGTTGAGTTTTTGTGGCCAAGTGCATTAACTTCTAAATTGTATCTTCCAGGCTTTAGATCAATATTGTAAGTTCCATTGCCAACGTAGGTCTGGTTGACAGTTTCAGAATTAACAAGAATTGTTGCATATTCGATGTCACTTGTCCTGTTCTTTACAACAATCTCAATGTTTATCTCCTCCGAATTTGGATATTCATCCGGAAGATTTAGAAAGAATAATCCATTCATGAATCCTGCTAAAGATGCACTTAGTATGAGTATTGAGATTATATTAACCAATGTCTTTTTGTCCTTATCACTAGTCAAAGGCTTTCCATCATATTTCTTGTAGTCAGCAGGAACCTTTTGTCTTTTTTCCTTTGTTTGGACTGTTTTCTTTGGCTCAATCTTTACTTCATCATCAGTTCTCAGAATTTCTAAATCAGCTTTACAAATCTGACATTTTTTATCAAATTCAGCACTGTCATGCCCCATCAAGATTAGGCTATTCTCACCTTCACAAATTGGGCATTCAAATTCAATCTTTTCCATCTTATGCTACTTCAGGACTACTATCTTTGTTGCCTTTTGCATTTTTCTTTCCAATCTTAATCTGAGGTATCTCTACTTTGAATGGAGGAGGCAGATTCATTTTTTTGGCAATATTAAGAACTTCAAATGATCCTTGGGCTAGTGCTCTATTGTGCACGGCTTCTGCAATATTATTAGGCAGTTTATGTTCACTCTCCCACTTTCTGACCGCCGTTTCTATGTTTTGATCATCCACATAGACTATTTCACAATCTAGCTGGACTATCCCTAGTAGGCCGTAAGATACAGTATATCTTAATTCTACAATCATTTCATTGTTAGATTTCTTGTTTACAGATAAAATTGTAGTGTTATGATCAATTCTGACTTGTTTTTGTGGTGCAGATTTTCTATGTCTCTTCGCTTCGATAGCTATGAGCTGGAAACCCTTTGCTGGCATAATTCCCCTGACAAGTCCTAGTTATTGATATTATCCTCAATTTTTCAAGTGGTTATTCTTATTATCCCCTATCTTTAGAACAGTAATGATGTACAGGTCCGTTGGGGTACTTTTGATGCTAACAACGCTTGCCTTTGCAGGTTGTCAGGAGCCAGATCCAAGTAGAACAATAATATCTATGCAGATTGATTCAGATGGTGAGACCACATGGGTTTATCTTTACACTGTCCCCCGCGTCAAAATGGGTAATTTCACAATCACTTTCGATGAAGATTCCGAAACTTTAACCTCTGTTTTTAGCCATCAACGTTCTCTCTCTAATTCTGAGATTTCTGATATTTCTGATTCTGACGGTTATTTCGATTTATCAGTCACTGCTGATTTGAAGGAAGTTTACTGGAGTTATAGTTGTAAAATCAAGATTAGTGCCTCCGAATCTGAAGAAGGAGTATTCTTGGCCGATGTTATTTTGATTGATGAGGAAGAGGAGGAGATTGATGTTTGGGAGTTGCCTTATAACACCCCATTGGAGTATACTTCGTGAATATATCTAAAGCACCTGTTGCATATCAAGCAACGGTAGGATTAGTGTTAGCATTTCTTCTATATTTAGTCCTTTTTCAAATGGGCTGGATAAGTTTTGATGCTAGTGATTTACTAATGTTCTATTCTTTCTCAGTTTACACAGTATCCTTGGCAGCAGTTATGGGAGGTATACTTCTAGGGATGTTTATTGCCACACGTTCGCTTTCTAATCAGGGATTCACACCTTTTGAGATTTCTATGCTCAAATTAAGGGACGATATACACAAATTGCAGAAAGAAGTCAATTCAATAGCCAAATCACTAAAAAACGATGAAAAAGACAAAGAAAATGGCGAGTAATAATTATATAAACTTTCTACTTTATCGATAATCTATGACCA
>CAYFGG010000012.1:0-14285 GCA_964342795.1 uncultured archaeon
GGAATAAACGTATTGATTTAATTATTAATTTACCAACAGGAAAAAGAGCTGCTACTGATGGTGCCCAAATGCGAAGACTAGCTGTGGAATTAGGTATACCATTCATAACCACAATAACGGGAGCTCGGGCTGCAATCAGTTCATTGCAAGAGGGTGAAACAAGACATTTAGCACCACTCAAAAAAATAAGTATATAATTGCCAAATTATGCACTATAATGATTGTTTTATATACTCCATAGATTAAATAAAAAAACTTAGTAGGTAACAAAAATACCATGGATGAAAGCGTAGTTAGTGTAATCACCTGTGATACAGAAGGAAGAATTGAAACGTTCAACAAAAATGCAGAAACATTATTTGGATACACGGCTGATGAAGTCGTAGGCAAAAAACGTGTTTCTGTCTTCTCACCAGGATTAGTTGTACTAGGTCATGTAGGAAATTGGCTAAAACAGGCACGCCAAAGAAAAGAAGGATACACTACAAAAACTACATTCATAAGAAAAGATGGAACACTTTTTCCAGCAGAATTCACTTGTACTGCGACGATGAAAGATGGAAAACACATAGGATACTGTGGTCGAACAAAAGAAATACAGGGAGTTTCTCATGAGGAAACTATGCCTAAAACCACCATATTGACAAGACTTATATCCATCATAGCTGTCACTAGACTTCCATTTCTTAGCGCGACGTGGATTCCTATCATAGCTAGTGTTGTATGGGGAATTCATGAAGGAATAATCACTAATTTTGATTGGATTACATTTGTTCTGGTATTTTTAGGCGGCTCATTCCTGCATTTGGCGGCAAATACATACAATGATTATTTTGATTGGACAAGTGGAACTGATCAACTCAATAATGACTACTTCCTGCAACTATCCGGAGGAAGTAGGGCAATTGAATTGGGATTGATTAACGAGAAACAATTGTTCAAATTGGCAACGACTTTTCTGGCACTTGCGGGACTGTCGGGACTAATTATTATGATAGATGGCAAAGTTGAATTGCTTTATTACGGACTTATAGGGGCTTTCTCAGGATATTTCTACACAGGCTATCCTCTAAGGCTAGTAGCGCGTAAAGGAATAGGAGAATTGTTGATTGGTCTAAATTATGGTCCACTAATGACAATGGGGGCCGTATTTGCAATGTCAGGAGTCCACTCGTGGGAGGCGTTCCTATTTGGAATACCGTTGGGAATCCTAACTACTGCAATTCTTTGGATTAACCAATTTCCTGACAGTAAATCTGATGAGATTGCAGGTAAGAACCATTTGGTAGTAGTTTTAGGCCTTGAAAAAGCCAGTTGGGGATACCTAACCTTGATGTTAATGGCCTTTGGATCTATCTATGCGTTAGCCAAGTATCAAATTATAGAACAAGGAGCGCTGATTTCACTGGCTGCATTACCTATAGCCCTTTACTATTCTTACCAAGTAACGCGTAATTATAATACACGTGACTTAGCTAATGCCAATTGGGGAACCATAGGAATTCATGGAATAACTGGAATATTGCTGATAATCGGAGTTGGATATATCTAAACATGGGAGAAAAAACTAAGAATAAAACAAGCAGAACATTTTCAAGTGACTTAAATGAATATTATATTGAAGTTAAAGAAGACTTTGAGAGACATATTAGAAGAGAACTTAGTAAGGAACCAAAAGATATAGCAAAATTATTAGAAAAAGGAGTAAATGGTGGAAAGCAGCTCCGACCTGTTCTTTGTAGATTAGTTTCTGATTCTCTTGGTGGTGATCCCCATTCCGCGTTTGAATGCGGTATGGCACTAGAGATGATTCATTCTGGAACACTGATACATGATGATTGGTTAGATGGTGATATGTTCAGGAGAGAAGCCCCTGCATTATGGAAGGAATTGGGACCAAGAACTGCCATCCTAGTAGGAGATTTAATGGTAGCAACGGGTTCAATACATGGAGCTACTTCCATTGCCACTGGAAGAGCATTAGCGAGATGTGGGAGGTACTTGACAGAAGGAGCAATAGCTGATTTTACGGATAAGGCTGAATATAGTGAAGCTGTTTATATGGATAGAATAAAAATGAAGACAGGAGCACTCTATGGCGTAGCAGCAGAGTTGGGAGCGTTGGTTTCACCTAGGACTGATCTTGCCAGAGATATGCAAAAATTCGGGGAAACTGTGGGAATTATATATCAAATAACTGATGATTACCTAGATCTTTTGAATTCTCTAATAACTAAAACTGCAATTGGAGACTTAGCAATAGGAATACCTACACTTCCTGTAACTAGACTTAGCAGGTATGTTGACTACAAATATGCTGTCAAAGAATACATAAAATCTGGAAAAGCGGATGAATTAATTAAAACGGTAAAAGTAGAAGATGCTCAAAATATATTTGAAGAATTGATATCTCCTTGGCAAGAAATGTCTCGTAAATACCTAAAGGATGTTCCAGACTCATCAACCAAGTTGCTTTTGGAACAAGTACCTATATCATTCTCTAATGAATTAATCGCTAGTGATAAAACTAAACTCCACGTAGATGCCTTCTAGGTGGCTTAGTAACCTTAACCTCTCCAACTTTATAAGTGTCAGAATCTAATTCTTTTAATTCGCCAGAAAAAACTCTGAACGAATTAATTTTACTGTATTCTAAGCCACCCTGTTGACAGGCATTTTTCATTTTGGAACGAAAGGAATCTCGTTTACTTGTATTAACTCCCTTTGGAGTTTTACCATTCCACAGTTTATCAAATTGAATATATTGCTCACTATTCTTATCAATCATGACATTAAGGCAATAGTTGCCTTTTCACAAAGCTCAAAGAATGATTGCCAAAACAAGGGTATTATGACAACTAAGAAAAGTATAGTCAAGAAAGAGATATACCTAATTGAATTACTGAATTCGACTGTCTTGGATTCCTCAGAATCATATAGATACATGAATCTTATCACCTTCAGATAATAATAGAGTGAAAGTGCTGAATTCAAAACTCCAGCAATAACTAAGGCAATTATCCAAGAATCTCCATCCATACCTGCTTGAAGTGTACCATAAAACAGTAAAAATTTACTTATGAATCCAGCAAAAGGAGGTATTCCTACTAATGACAATAAACATACAGTCATAGACAAAGCCATCAATTGTGACCGGTTAGCTAGACCCTTAAATGAATCTAAACTATATCCAAGACCTACCGCACCAACTCCTGCAACAATAATGAATGCTCCACCCTTCATAAAAGCGTGTACAAGTGTATGAGCTATTGCTCCCGAAACCGCATCTTCTGTAAGTGCTGGAACGGCAATCATAATGTAACCTGCCTGTGCAATAGATGAATAAGCCAGCATTCTTCCAATATCATTCTGAGATATAGCTGCCAAGTTTCCAATGGTCATTGAAGCTAAAGCAATTATTCCCAAAACTAGTTTCCACTCCTCGGAAACTGATTCCATTGTAAATAAGAAAACCCTGAACAATGCAACAAAACCCATTGCCTTACTAGCCGCAGCAAGAAGAGTGGTCACTGGAGTAGGAGCACCTTGGTAAACGTCAGGTGCCCAGGCATGGAAAGGAACAACTGCAATTTTGAAGCCTAAACCTGCTAAAATAAATAAACTAGATATGAAAATAACTTCATTAAAATCTCCAGAAACAACCTCAGTATCAGATAGCATGGATTGAACTCCGTCAAAAGTTATTGATCCTGTGAGTGCATATAGCAGAGAAATACCGTAAAGTGTGAGGGCTGAAGAAAAAGCTCCTATCAGTAGATATTTAGCGCCCGCTTCCGTAGAATTATCATCTTGTTTTCTAAAAGCAACCATCGCATAGCTACTGAAAGCAGATATTTCAATACCTAAGAAAAGTGTCAGAAAATCAGTCGCAGATGCAACTATCATCATTCCAAAAGTACTGGCTAAGAGCAAAGTGTAGTATTCTGGTTGATGGGGTTCATCTTCATCAAAATAGGCAGTGCTAACTACAGATACTGTCAATGCAGTTAAAACAAATATAACCTTAAACAACTGCGAGAAATCATCAATCTTGAAATGATCATAGAACACATAAGCGGAAGCCGTCTTGTCGAAAGATACTTCATCTGGATAAAACCAGAATAATACTAATAGCAAGAAAGACAAAAACAATGAAACATTAGAACAAATATAGTATGATCTCCTATTCTCAGTAGCAATATGCAAAGCAGGTATTGCCATTATGCTAGCAACTAACAATAACTCTGGTAAGAAAAGATAGGAACTATCCATTATACTGCCCCCATAATTGCTAGTATATCATAGCATGCTACAGTTATTGGATCCATAAGATACTTTGGGAATATTCCAAAGAAAACGGCAAGAATTATTATTATTAGTAAAGGATAGAACTCATACCAGGGAGCTTCGTGAACACTCTTCAGATTAACTTGTTCACTATCATCCCCAAACATAGACCTCTGTAATGCCCAAAGATGATAACCTGCAGTTAACACCATTCCAAATATTGGAAGTACAAGCCAATAACCATGAGATTGGAAGAAAGCAATAAACACTGCTAACTCAGCAACAAAAACTGCCATTCCAGGAAGACCGAGACTCCCCATAAAAATAACAACAAAAAGACCTGCTGTTCTTGGTTGATGTCTAGCTAAACCTCCCAGTTTAGGTATGTCGCGCGTTCCCAATTGATGAAGCATAACTCCAGCAATCATAAACATAGCTGGGCTTAGAATACCATGAGCGAACATCATGAAAACGGCCCCTGCAAAACCCAATTCAGTCATTGTAGCTACTCCTAAAAGTGCTACTCCCATATGTGAAACGCTAGAATATGCTACTAGTTTTTTCAGGTCTTCTTGACCCAAACTCAATGCGGCACCATACAATATTGAGACTATAGCAAGTACCACCATTACTGGTATGAAATATTCAGCACCCAAAGGAACAACAGGAATTGCTGCTCTCATCAATCCATAAAGCCCCATTTTCAGCATAACACCAGCCAAAAGAATAGATCCTGCAGTAGGTGCTTCAACGTGTGCATCAGGTAGCCAAGTATGCCATGGAACTGATGGAATCTTGACAGCAAAACCAATAAACAAGGCAGCAAAGACCCAAATTTGAAAATCCTCAGTAAAATTGATGTTTGCTTTAGTAATTTCAATCATTGAAAATGAATTAGCACCTGCCTCGAAATAAAGAGCCATAAATCCAACTAACATAACAACTGATGCTGTAAATGTATAAATGAAAAACTTGATTGAAGCATATCTCTTGTTAGAACCACCCCATATCGCAATCAAAAAGAACATAGGAATCAGAACAACTTCCCAAAATATATAGAAAACAAAGTAATCCAATGTCACAAAAACGCCAAACAAAGCTGTCTGCATTACCAATAACAAAGCAAAGAATAGGGCAGGTCTTTCTTTCTCATGCCACGCGAATATGATTGTTAATGGTCCAATAATTCCTGTTAACAATACCATAGGAGAACTGAGTCCATCCACACCAAGAAGCAAAGATACTCCAAGTTTTGGTGCCCAAACATATTCTTCCATCAATCTAAAACCGCTACCAGAACCTGCCTTCAAGAATACAATTACAGACAAACCTAAAGTAAACAATGTAGTGAAAAGTGCTATTATTCGCGGTGCCTCAGGATTGTTTCTAAAAGCAAATATCCACAATGCACCAAGTAAAGGAAATACTAGTAAATAAGAAAGCCAAGGAAAATCTCCAAAATCCATAGTAATCTCAGGTGCACTCTGAATGATTATCTGTCCTCGCATCTGCAAACCTGCATGCGGTTCACAAACATAGTAGAGTGTTCCATCTTGCTCAGTTAAATTAGATGGAAGTGCCCATTCGCCCCCATCCTGTGGATCTCCAGAGCGGAAACCAGAAACATAAGTGTTTGATGCAGAACTCGAAACCTGAGCAACATTATGAGGCATTCCAGGAGTCCAGATAAACGTCACATTATCTCCTGGAGAAATTTTTAGAATAGCTGGTTCAAAAACTAAAGCATTTGATTCTGTTCCAACTAAAACTGTATGATCTTCTGCTGAAGCTATACTAGGAACTAAAATTAATGCAGAAAGCAAAAACAGAAGGCCAGATAAATATCTCATATTGACCACCCCATCAATGGAAATACCAGTCTAGTTATGACGACTATGGCACCGAGCCCCCCTATTGTAAGCGAAGCATAATGACCTGTAAATCCTGAATTTAATCTACGAACTTGGTTACTAAAAGATGCCGAAACAGATGCCACGCCATTAACAGTTCCATCAATAATGTTTCTATCAAACCAATCGCAAGCAAAGGAGAATGTATCCCAAGTTCTCATTCCAAACCAATCGAATAACTTTGCCATGTAAAGACGATTTGACAAAAATATGTGTAAATACTTTGTAACGACATTATCTTCAACAAAAGAAGGGGAAAAGGCTGAATTTCCATCAGGCCCTCTTCTATAGAAAAGAATACCTAACATAACACCAGTAAGACCAACAAAGACAGATAAGTGCGTTAGAGGAGACAACATAACATGCGAAATAATTCCCCACTGAATATTGCCTGAATCTGAAGAATGGTGCTCTCCATAATAAACACTAGATCCAAAACCACCCCCCAAAAATACAGAAAAACCTGAGAAAACTGCCATGAATGCCAGAATCATCAAAGGAACTGTCATTACTAGAGGTGCTTCATGCGCCTTAATTTTGATTTTTTTCTCTTTAACTATCCAATTACCTGAGTCAGAGTGGTCCTCAGACTGAACCATCATCTCTACGCTACGCACTGGAGGGCCACTAAATGTCATCAACCATAACCTAGTCATGTAGAATGCGGTCATTCCTGCTGTCAACAGACCAAGCATCCAAAGAGCGCCAAAGATTCCCTCATACGTACCATTATAGTGGACAGATTCCAAGAGTTCATCCTTTGACCAGAATCCGGAGAAAACTGGTACTCCTGCTATAGAAAGTACACCGAGACCCATTGCCATTGAGGTTATGGGCATTGCTTTGCGTAAACCACCCATTTCCCTCATATCTTGCGTGTGAACTGCGTGAATAACAGCCCCAGATCCCAAGAAAAGTAATGCTTTGAAGAATGCATGATTCATCAAATGAAATAATCCAGCAGTGTAACCATGTGTATGTGGTTCCAAACCATACCAGATAGCCCAGGCACCTGTACCTAATCCAAGAAACATATAACCTAACTGAGAGATTGTTGAGTAAGCTAAAACTCTCTTAATGTCATACATTACCATAGCCATACTAGCTGCTACGAATGCCGTCACAGCACCTGTGACTGCGATGTAGATAGCAGTGTCTGGACTAAGAACTATCAAAGGATAAGTTCGGGCAACCAAGAATACTCCCGCTTTAACCATAGTTGCAGCGTGTATCAAAGCCGAAACAGTAGTTGGACCTTCCATTGCATCAGGAAGCCAGACATGAAGTGGAAACTGAGCGGATTTACCCACAGCTCCACCAAATATACAGAGAGTGGCCCACTTCAGCGATTCAGCATTTTCTGAATTAATTAAATCTGGATGGTTGAACAATTCTGAGTATCTAAGTGTTCCAAAAGTGTTGAATAAGATAATAAGTCCCATCAAGAGGAATACATCTCCTACTCGAGTGACCAAGAATGCTTTCTTTGCAGCAGAAGCTGCAGAAGGCTTCTCATACCAGAATCCTATTAGAAGATAGGAACAAACTCCTACTAACTCCCAGAAAATAAACATTAGTAAAAAGGAATTAGCAACTACTAAACCAAGCATGACTCCAACAAAAAGAGATATTTCAGCAAAATATCTTACCTGTCGATCTCCCTCATCTGACATATACCCAAGCGAGAATACAATAACTAAATAGGAAACGAAACCAACTACCAAAAGTAGTAAAGCCGCTAAACTATCAACATAAGTTCCAAATTCAAATTGAAATGTTTGACCTTCAAACCAAACATCTGTTGACTCTATAAATTTTCCGTGTAAAACATCAGCTACAAGAACGTCATAAGCCACAGCTAAAGAAAAGACAGAGGAAAAACCCACTCCAACTGCTGCAATTGATCCACCTCTTAGCGGATCTTGAAAACCTAACAACAATATCAATAAGAATGAGATTATAGGAAATATAGGAATCATCCAAGACAGGTCAACGGGACTGACACCATCTTCACTAATTTGCAAAAATAAGAACGCCACAGCAAAAAGTATGCCTCCAAATATAGGAAATAGCATTTGCTTACTCCTTTCAGAAGACATCTCGCTCAATTTACCACCTCAATGTCCTCAAAAGGTCCAATTCGATAGTATCTCTTTGCTTGAATAGACTCAAGAGTATTGCTAAGCCTATTGCGACCTCTGCTGCAGCTATAGTAGTTACAAACAACACAGCAACCTGGCCTGTCAAATCGTGGTAATAACTAGAGAATGCCACAAAATTAACATTAGCCGCGGTCAACATTATCTCTACAGACATAAGAACAACTATAGAATTCTTGTTTCGAATTACTCCATAGGCCCCAATCATCATTAGAAGTGAAGAGAATATTACGAAATGAATAGGATCAATCATTGCTCTCCTCCCTTGCAAGGAAGACCCCTGCTTGCAAAGCAATAACCATAAGAATTCCTAAGAAAATAAAAGGGACTTCCCAATTATCAAACAATTCATATGCTAAAAATTTGGTAGTGTCTATATTTAATTCTCTATAATCCGAAAATTCAGAACGGTAGCCCAAAGAATCTATAGCATAAACAGACCAAGAATAAGAAACACCATTATCAAAATCACTATATTCATATGAAGTTTCAACTAAATCCTCTTGAGTATGTATAATTAGATATTCTGTTTCCTTGTGTTCTCTTATCTCTATACCATATTCAACCTCAACAGGGTCCCAACTGAAGGTTATTTTCTGTGAAGAATCCAGACTATGATCTCCAGTACTGAGAAGCGGTTCTGTATCAAAAGTCGATCCAGTCATTCCCTTATAATAAACGCGTGAAACATAATCGCCTGCAGGAAGTCTCGCTGTTGTTGCTTCAGTTATTTTTGTTAGATTATCTTCATGAATTATGTTTCCGGTATCAACCTCTATAACCATATAATGATAACTTACTGAAACGGGTTTCCAATCAAAGACAAGCGAATTTTTGTAGTGATAATAACCTTCCTCTGGAAAAACCAAACCTGGTGCACACCCTGTTGCACAAGTATCTGGAGAAGGTTCTCCCAATTTTAAATTGGCCCATGGAGCTAAAATCATTGAAAGAACAACATATATCGACAAGGTAATTACCAAGGCATCTCTTACCCAAATTACCATCCTATCAGACATCTTCACCTCCCTTCAAAGTACGCTTAGTCAACATGATTCCAAAAATAATTACAACGGAAATGGCACCCACGTAAACTAAAACTTGAATAACTGCCAAAAATTCGGCATCTGCCAAGATAAACAAACCTGCTGTCAGTAAGAAAACTGTGGACAACCAAACAACTGCATGAACAATATCACTACCATTAACTACGGCCCAAGCTGAAGCTAAAATCAAACTTGCTAAACCCCAGAAAACAAGTACTGCTATCTCCACTTCATCACGCCTCTATTGGTAACTCCTCTTCGGACAAGCCGCTCGAACTGCTATTACTGATTGGCTCCATATGCAAACAATCGGCCGGACAAACTTTAACACATGTTGAACAGCCAATACAAATAGTATAATCGAAATATGGATTCTCAACGTTTCTAACCTTACCACTCTTTAACTTCTTGTTCTGAGGGCCCTCATCCATAATTATACAGTTTGTAGGACAGTTGTCAACACATTTACTACAACCTATGCATGGATCAACATCCAATACAGGCGATTCCATCATATAATTAGTAAGAGGAAGCTGTGGAAGTTCCTCCAAATCAACTTTCATTGAACGGGCAGGATATATCAAACCCTCTCGATTTGTATCTGCCAATTCATAAAAATCAGTCATGGTCATGGCTCCAGTTGGACAGTAATCTTCACAAAATCCGCAAAACATACAGTGACCGAAATTTATCGCAGGCCTTTCCGCTTTGCTTTTTCTTTTCGCGAGATGTGACCCATACCATGCCCTATCCTGTTCTTCGTCAGACAACTCCTCGGGTTTCATTTTCAAACATTTGTTAGGACAAACCTCACCACATATTCCGCAACCAATGCAGAGATCCCAGATTACTGCATTCATTCCTCTATAAGTAGGAGGAGGATCTCTCTTCTCCAGTGGATACATGACGGTCGTCGGTTTGCCAAATGTTGACTTAAAAAACTGCTTCATGGTAACTTTCATTGGATTAACAAAAATATCCATGATTCCTGGTTCGCGTTCATTGCTCATTAGAATACCTCCGGGAGGCTAACTACTTCATCGAAGTATGGGTAAATCTCAACCATAAATATTACAATCAATATATTTATCAAAGACAAGGGCAATAATTTTTTCCAGCCCAATTCAAGAATTTGATCTGTCCTTATACGAGGAACTGTCCAGCGTATAAATATCCAAAATATAATAATCAAATAAACCTTAACCAAAAACCAAACCTCTGGAGGAATTGGCCATGGACCAGCCCAACCACCTAAGAATAGAATGGTAGCAACCGCAGCACCAGCAAAACCTCTGATGTATTCTGCGGCCAAAAATAACATGTACCTAATTCCACTATATTCTGTAGTCCAACCTTCAACTAACTCTGCTTCAGCTTCAGGAAGATCAAATGGAACTCTTTCAACTTCAGCCAGAATACAAATCATGAAAACAACAAACCCCACAAACTGTGGAACTATGTTCCACATTGGTAATCCAAACAGCCAAGTGGACTCCTGCTGTTTTTCAACAATGACTACAGGATCGAAAGAACCTGCAAGCAGAAAAACACCAGCCATGCTAAGAAGTAAAGGAATCTCATAGGACATTAACTGTGCTGCAGAACGCATTCCCCCTATCATAGAATACTTGTTATTTGAGGCCCAACCTGATGTCAAAACACCAATTGGAGCAATAGAAAAAGCTGCCATTATAACCATCAAACCAGCTGGCGCAGCAGAAGCAGCAAATCTATCAGATAACGGGAATAGGGCTAATAGAAAAACCGAGGATGAAATAAAAATTATAGGACCCATAGTGAATAAAAACTTATCAGCTTTTGCAGGAATTATCAATTCTTTAGTTATGGCCTTGATACCATCAGCTACGTTCTGTAATATACCTATACCACTGTAATTCATTTTAAATTTCCAAGAAGGTGCGTTTCCGGATAAATCCTCACCTAATTCTCTGAAAGATCTAAATGACAACATAGGACCCCTCCTATCTTGAATCCTTGCAGCAATTTTCCTTTCTAAATGAATAACTATAATCAAATTAGTCATTCCAATAGCAAATGCTATGTTAACTGCATAAAACCAAGCTAGGGTGTTCAAACCACCATCAGTAGCTAACCAGTCAGCAATCCATCCTGCTGGATGGCTAAATGGAGGGAACAAACCATGTTGAAATTCAAAAATAGGTATCATCAACTTAGTTGTCCATTCTGCCATAATTCTGCAAACATCAAACAAACTCATAGAATCACCTCCAAGCCATGCCTTGAGCCAGCTCAAAGTAGACAAGAACCAATCCACAATGCTCATTTGTCAGTTTCTCCTATGCAAATATCAATACTCCCCATGATAGCTGGTATATCTGCGACTTTGTACCCTTTTAGATAATGCGGGGATGCCGATATTGTTGTGAACATTGGACTCTTAATTTTCCATCTATAAGGCCTATCCGAGCCATCACCAACAACGTACATTAACGCCTCACCTCTAGAATCCTCTGTTCTACGGAAGGCTTCTCCCTGAGCACGTACTGGAATTGATGACGCTAGAGTAGGACCCCTAGGCATCTTCTTGAAACAATTTCTTATGATTCTAACTGATTCCTTCATTTCATCTATGCGAACCATATAACGACTGAAACAATCACTGTATCCTGGACCCGCTTCCCTAGTTTGAACATCCCAGTCAATTTCCTCATAAATTTCGTATGGATCTGTTTTCCTCAGGTCGAACTTAGTACCACAGCCCCTAAGATTTGGACCAGTAATTCCTAAGTTTTGTGCCTGAGCTGCCGTGAATTTACCAACATCTTCAGTTCGCATACGGAAAATCTTTGAATTCTCAAATAAATCTGCATACTCATCTAACCTTTGTTCGAACAATTTTAAGACGCGCTCCGTTTTTTGTTCAAAACCATCGGGAAGATCCCTCTTAACTCCGCCAATCCTGATATAGTTGTAAAGTAATCGACTTCCACTTGGGACTTCTAATAAATTGAGGAAAAGTTCTCTATCTCTCCAGAAATAAAGTGCGCCCGTTATATGACCTAAATCGGGCATATAGGCTCCAGCCCACATTAAATGTGAAGCTAAACGTTGAAGTTCCAACATTATGGTCCTTATGTATTTCGCTCTCTCAGGAACTTCCACTTGCATCAACTCTTCGACGGTCTGAACATAACAGTGAGTCCAAGTAGTTGAACTTGCATAACAGAGACGATCTGTCAGCGTAGTATTCATGAAATACTTTCTACGCTCTCCCATCTTTTCCACGGACCGATGAAGATAACCAAGTTCTGGATCGGCATCAGTTATAGTCTCACCATCAACTTTCACTTTCAAAGTCCAAAGTCCATGAGTCATAGGGTGCTGAGGACCCATACTAATCCACATCTCAGCCATTTACCATTCCTCCTCGTGTATCTCGTAAACATAATCTTTTCTAAGAGGATGACCTGCAAACCCCTCAGGCAACAAAACTCTCCTCAAATCAGGATGGCCTAAGAAGTATATCCCCATCAAATCAAAGGCCTCTCTCTCATGCCAATTAGCACCTCCCCAAAGATCTGATATTGATTCAATAGTTGGAGTATCTCTATCTAGATAAATATGAACTTCAACCATAACTGATAAATCACTTGAACCCACAGTTATGGACTTATTGACTGATGTAAAATGATAGACCAACTCAAATTCAGGCTGATTATCGATTGCTGTAATCAATGAACAATGCTCAAAACCAAATTTATTTTTAAGATCCTTAAAAAAATCTTTAGATTTGTCCTTCTCTACGTCGAACTTGACAACACTCGCTCGAACCAAGGAGACCTCACTAACTCCCTCACGGGCTGATAGCTGTTGCATTAGTTCACTAATATCCATTCTAACGTCTCAAAAACATGCCTGGCTCTTTTTCCCTAATTTTCTTTTGTAAAGTCAGAAACCCGTGCATGAGGGCTTCAGGCCTAACAGGACAACCAGGAATGTAAACATCAACAGGCATGAATGTATCAGCACCTGCGACTACTGAATATGAATCCCAATAAGGACCGCCTGATATTGCACACTCTCCCATGGCAACAACCCACTTTGGCTCAGGCATTTGCTCATAGAGTGTTTTCAATTTTGGCCTTAACTTTTCACAAACAGGACCATTAACAATCAATACATCGCATTGTCTTGGAGATGAACGATAAACTAAACCTAGTCGATCTATATCATGGTCTGGCGCCGAAGCTTGACCCATCTCGATAGCACAACACATTATACCAAAGTGCAAAGGGTGTGGAGAAAAACGCTGACCATAGTTAAAAATAGGTCTGGTCAAACGATTGACCACTTCCCTCATACCTGTAAATTCAGACACATTGTATACTGTATCATCTATCCATTTTAACAACTGATCTGAACGAAGGGCTAGCCAGTCCCCTGCAGGAGGGTCCTCCATTATTTTGTCAGAATCTGTTGTTTTTGAACCAATACCTCTCCTAAGACTAGGATTACCGCGAATTCTTTTCGAGCTCATATCCATATCACATCCTCTTTTCTAAATGCATACCACAAGCCTAACAGTGTCAATAGTAAAAACAAAAGCATTACTACTTTAGCTGCCACCGCCAATTGAAGATAAACTTGTACCCATAAAATGAGAAATACTACCACTAAATCGAACACTACAAAAAGAATAGCAAACATATAATATTGAAAATGAAACTGAATATGCGCCTCTCCCATAGGTATCTCTCCACATTCATATGTCGAGTTTTTCAGAGCATTGTCATTATTAGGTCGGAAGAACCTTCCGACAAAGAATGTCAATATAGGAAATGAGAGTGCAATAAGCGCAAATATTCCTATAGAAATGTACTCGTGTCCCAGCACGAATACCC
>CAYFGG010000013.1:0-12852 GCA_964342795.1 uncultured archaeon
CTAACCAAATACCACTAAATTCTTTAGTAGCATCAACATCAATCTTTGTTTGTGGTGATTCATAGATTAGATTGTCTTCATCCTTTTCATCTTCATACAAGTAAGCAATAACATTCCCATATTTGTCCCCTTCATTTTCTAGAGATAGCATCCAACCGACTTCGGTGTTTTCAGTTGCTATTCCGTCCAATGAGAAGTCTGTTGTTATTGCTGGATTTGCCTCTTGAACATTCACAGTCTGACTTATAGTGTCTTCACTTCCTTGAGACTTGTCTTTTGGAACAGAATCTACAATTGTAGCTGTAATCTCATGACTTCCTTCAGGTAAATCAGACCAAGTAATACTGATACTCTCTGTATTTCCACTGTCAATTCCAGTTAAAGTTCTAGTTCCTATGTGTTTGTTTCCATCATATACAAAATCGATAGTGGCTTTGGCTTCACCTTCTCCAGTATTCCTAACATGTACTGTTATAATCAAATCACTACCTTCCTTAGGACTAGGATTACTCAGATCCATTTGAGTTATTTCTAAATCTGCTTCCGCTGTTCTAATTTCAAGACCTTTGAGTATTACTTTTCCATCTGTACTACTAGTAATAGAAAATTTTGTTTCGACATCTTCCTCGTTTTCATCCGTTCCAGCGACTATATTGTTTAACCTAGTAACTAACAAATCTTGGTCAACCACAAAGTCAACATCGTATTCTATCTTAAGATCCTGGAAACCTACTCTTCCATCGGTATCACTAGTTACAGTAAGCGTTATGCGAGCCATTTCAACACCATAGTCATCAACAAAAGTGTCACCATTACTTACAGCGTCCTGCAACCCATCTGTAATTGCTTCAGCAAACGATTTTGATGCGCCATTTTCTCCCGCATCCTCCCATTTTATTGGTGAATTGTCTTGGTTGAACTCGCCTGGCCAATCCCAGTCATCACTACCTCCATCTAAATTTATTGTAGGATTTGTTGGATAACCTTCATCCAGAGTTGCTCGGATAATTATGTCCACATCATCGTGCGTTTCACCGTGTATATTTGTATCATCATAATATCCAAAATATGTCTTCTCTGCTATTGCCATATCCATTTTAGCATAGTTTATCAAATGTCCATTTGTGATTTTATGTGGCGTTTCAGACCAACTAACTCCATAATCTTGGCTTAATGTAAAATAATGATCATATTCTCCATCTATAAGTTCTTGGAAAGAAACGTAAATGAAACCATCAACAGATACGACTGAAGGTAGCATGTAAAGAAAGTTATAGCTATCACTGTCAACAATTAACTGGCTTTCTCCCCATGACTCTCCTTTATCCTCTGATATCTTTATTATAATATCAGAGTCATAAGTTCCATCTCCATCCCAATCTCCATCATCCTGCCATACAACTATAACATTATTTTCATCTGTAGTAATAGCAGGGAACCAGCTGTAATCTCCAGTATTTGAAGGGGCATGTAAAGTTTGTAATTCCCATGAATCGCCGTCATCGGTACTGCTTGCATATTCTATTGAATAAGTACCATCTCCTTCCACTGAGTATGCATGCCATGTTAGATGAACAACGTCATTACTATATGCAAGTTCAGGAATATATTGAGTGCCTTCTAAAGATTCTGTAACATATACTTCAGAATTCCATGATGAACCTCCATTACTAGAGTGTCTGTAAATAATGTCATATGAAAAAGTAGTAGAATCAGAACGGTACTGCTGCCAAGCAACATAAACATCATCTCCGTTAGAAATTATAGTCGGAGCATAAGAATTAATTTCTTCATCATCTGAAGTTATTACCTCAGGCTCAGACCAAGTGCTACCTGAGTTAGATGAGGACGAAAAACGAATCTCATATTGAGTTTTGTCAAAATCATAATTAGACCAAACAACATAAACATTTGAACCACTAGCAGAAACATCAGAACGATAATAAGAATAGAAATAGGAAGGGTATGATGGAGGATCATAAGTTCTTCCATCAGTATTACTATTTGATATAACTACAGCATCATCCCAATTTTCGCCATCATCTGAAGATCTTCTAAGAAAAATATCTCCATCATCATTCATTATGTCATTACCATTACTATCATCTTCAGGATCGTTATCACCTCCGTCCCAATATACTGAATATAGATAATTATTTGCGTACGCTAACGCAGTTGCATATGAATCTGCTTCATAGTACTGATCAGAACCAATCTCTTCCATAGAAGACCAGGAGCTACCATCGTTAGTACTGTATGAATAGAAAATATCTCCATCTGATGACGCACCATTTCCATCATATACATCAACCCAAACCACACCAACTCTTGAAGAGGATGCAGCAATAGATGATATTCCTCTTTGTTCGTCATCACCCACCTCATCTGCTTGTACTGGTGTATTCCAACTGGTTCCTGAATTAGCAGAGCGTGCCACCATTATCTTTCTATTATCATTACTATCTGACCGCGTCCATGAGATATAGAAATTTCCACTTCCATCATTAGTGCTACTAGGTGCATTTACCGAAACATCATCTGTGGATGAAACTGTTAATTCTGAGTTAAAAGTTGTTCCGCCATTAGATGAAGAACGGGCCTTCATTGCAGAAGATTCATCTGCGCCACTTTCTGACCATGAGACGACTAAATTATCACCATTACAAGTAATACTGAGATCAGATACGGTAGAAGAACCACTCAATTGAGTACCGGTTCCAAAAGAGGTACCCTCATTAGATGATGAGGCATAATATAGTACTAATTCAGTTCCAGATGGTGAACCTAGCCAAGCCACATGAACATCATCACCATCAACTTCAATCTTAGGGGCTATATTCCGTGTTGCAGTATTAGAATCTGAGATTTCTAAAGGTGTTGACCAAGAATTACCATTATCATCGGACATAGTGAAATACACTCTGTAATCGTATGTATCATCGGGCTCGCCAGGAGCGTAAGCTGATAAGGCAACATAGAAAGTTCCATCAACAACTTTCAAATCATGATAATAGACATAATAATCAGACTCATAGGTATATACATCACTCCATGAATTACCCTCGTTTGTACTATACATTCCCTCCAGATATCCGCTTGCACCCCAAATTGCTCCAAGATAGTCGCTATCACCAGAGAGTATTGGATTCGATAAAATATAACCAATCTCATTATCATATATCAATGATGCATCATCCCAACTTGAACCTCTTGAATTGAATAGGATATAATCATAATTCTCTGTTCTTTGCTCCAAATCACCGTCATCTAACCAAATTGCAAAAACATCAGAACCATCAATAACAATACTAGGGTATGTGCTTAGAGATCCTCCGTTAGTATTCTTAGAAGCCAATCTATAATCATCTAATTCACCAGAACCAGGGGGTAAGCCCGCTAAAGTGACCTCTGCATTAGTTACGGTTGCATTGGCTGGCAAAAGAATTTCAATACTAGTCTCACCGCCATCCTCTTCCGGGAATATAGCACTCTTTTTTATTGAACTATCATTGAACTCATTTTGATAACCTAAAGCACCATAACCTTCCCCACTATACTGCCAATTCGTACCACTTATAGTAACTGATACATCCTCAGCATAATTACCGGAAGAATCTGCTCCTCCTGAAACTATATAGGACGCATCTAATACTTCTGCATTAGGAAATCTAACAGTAGTATCATCATCAACTTCCCCACCCTGTAAAAATAATGTAACTTCTGTGTTTTCATCACCATCTCGGATGTACTGCGTAGTGGTCTCTGCCAAAACTGCGGTATTGATTACCAATAGTAAAGCTAGCGCTATTGAAGTCGCACGAATGTACATGTCTTACCTCTCTGCTACCGATTGAATAATACATTTAATAGTTTCACTATCTATAAATATCCAATTTTATTGTGAAAAATATGACGTTACAATACCATATGGATTCACATGAAGGAACTTACAAAAGAAGTTTTGAAAGCAAAGTAACAGCTGTTTTTCCAGGTATTGTAGAACTAGAAGAAACAGCATTTTACCATCTAGGTGGTGGACAACCATCAGACCATGGAAAATTGACTTGGGAAGGAGGTGAAAATTTTGTCCACGATGTGCGTAAAAAAAATAGAATAAGACACATGGTGGAAGGAGATCTTCCAGAAGAGGGAAAAACAGTTAGGGGAGAATTAGATTGGGAAAGAAGATATTCACATATGAGAATGCACACTTCTCAACATGTCGTTTCAGCAGTAGTTAGCGAAATACACGAGGCTGACACAGTAGGAAATCAAATAGGGATGGAAAAATCAAGAATTGATTTTCAGCCTCTTAGATTAAGCTTAAATGAAATTGATGATATTATGGATCAAGTAAATGAGTACATAGCAAAGGACTTACCTGTTGATATTTCAGTAGCTAATAGATCAGACCTAGAGGGGAATCCTGAAATTCGTTCCAGTATGTCAAGCGGGTTATGGAAAATGCTACCTCAAAGTGTGAAAAAGTTGAGAGTTATCAGTATTGGTGACATTGATGTTTGCCCATGTGCTGGAACACATGTAAAGTCATTAAAAGAAATTGGAAAAGTAGAGTTTCTAAAAAAAGATAATAAAGGTGCTGGAAAGCAAAGAATTGCGTACAAACTAATTCAATAGTTTAACTATAATTGTCCATCAAATATTCGACTTGTAGCTTTATTAGATTTATCTTTTACGAAGTAATTTAATTCTACATCTATTGATGCTAGACCTTTCTGTTTTATTTTAAATGTTAAATCAAACTTGATTTCCGTATATGATTTTATCTCGCCTATTTGAAAAGAATTATCATTAAATGAATAAAGAACATCGGGTTTTACACCGTGTAAAGATAAGATTCTATCATCAAATACGGGTTTAATCTTACCCAACTCTAATTTATTAGATGAATAATTGCTGATGTTTATCTTCATATAAAGAAAATCATTTGCAATATTATTCTTACTTGTTACACTAACTTGTCTTTTAGTAATATAATTATCGACCATTTCTCTTGTAACGTCATTGGTTTCCATCATTATAGGGTTCAAGATATTTGTAAGCTGGTTATTTTGAGAAGAATCCCCATCCCAGTTCTCTAGGTGCGGACAATTAGTGGCAACCATCCTAAGTGCATTAGCCAACTGTGCTCGAATAAATCTATCTACTTTCCCGTATACAACTGCAGCCAAATAATAGTGTCTTCCTCTTTCTAAAACAATTTTATTTTGTCCATAATCAATAGAACCTAAGTCTTCATCACTAGTAAATGAGTCTTGAACAAAATCATTTATCGCAGTCAACATTCCACTCATTATATCTGAATCAACCGTTGTTTCACTTCCACTCACACTAGCAAGTAGCCTACCATCTTGATAAATCAAATATAATTCTTCAATCTTATACTTAGCAACAGGCCTTGAATCTACAATTGATTCCTGCTCAAGAAGAGTTTCTTCTTGGGCTCTAAGTCTATAGGCTAAAAATGCACCAACTAATGTAATCAATAAGGCTAGAATAGATGCAGGTAATATCAAATTTGGATCGATAAGTGTAGTTGTTGCCTCATTTGTTTCTTGAACTTGATAAGTGGTCATATCAACACTCGCAAAACTAGTTGCCCCCTCATGCCCGAATGCGTCAATGTAGAGTATCCTATATTTGTACTCAATCGACCTCAGGTTGGTATCTATAAATGTATAATTCCCAGCATCACAAGGAGATATTGTTTTTTGGTTAAACCAACCTTTGGATATATTTGTAGTTCTCTGGATTTTACATGATGTTGTGCTCTCTTCATTATACCACATTATATTTGTCATATTATGATCTAATATCTCATATTCTACTGTGCCTGTCGCTTGTGGACCTCGTGTATAAACATTGAATGCGAAATGATATCCAGTATATTGTACTTTTATCATATTCTCGCCAACTTCAGGTATAAAACCAACACCATCTGAAGTACCGAAGTATAATTTTTGGGAACTGTAGTCTACAAAATAGTCATTTGCTTTCATACCGCTTAAAGTTTCACTTCTTTGTAGCGTTTTTGTATAGGTCCCATCTAAATCTTGGTCAATGAATACAAGAAACTCACCACCATTGATTATTTCCAATGGAAGATAATCTAAATCAAATACTTGATTGCTATCCCCACTTGAAGAAAAATATTGGGTTGTATTCAATGGATTATTAACATTTCCTGCTCTATCTGTAACAGTAATGTAAACAAAATATCTCATTCTATCATTCAGATTACTGAGTGAAAAATCCTCAGAATTGGAAAAAGGAACTGAATACCATTCAAGCGATTCATCTTTTTGATCGACAGGTTCAAATGCTAAATATGCAGAATAATCTGATGAAGGGTCGCTAAGCAAATATTCAATGGTTATTTCATCACTACCCCAGTTAGCTGGAACATTGGAAAAAGTAACATTATCAACAATTGCATCATAGAGAACATAAAAATCATAATCATTCTTTGATTCGGAATTACCAGCTAAGTCAGTACATTTTATCGAAAATGAATATATGCCCATATCTGGAAAAGTAAAATTACCTATTTCCTGTTCCAAGTATATCTCGTTATATTTCTTGTTCCATATGAAATCATCAAAATTGATATAATCCATTCTAGGGGAATGATATGCTTTAATCTCATAATATGAGACATCAGTGTTATCAGTAAACCATTGGAAATCAAATGTTGGCGTATTCCTAAAATAAAATTTGAAACCATCTACAAGGAAAAAATCTTGATCATCTATGGCTGTAATGGATGAAGATGGAGGTGTCAGATCGAATTCTATCTCAAAATCATATCCGCTTTTAACTTCTTGATTGCCATTAATATCTGTAGCTATTGATCTAAATCTATAACTAAAACCATCTTCCCCATTAAATGTCACAGACTCTTCCGTATAAGGGCCTAAAGTTACCCATTCATAAAAGCCCGAACTCTCTCCGGGCAAATACTGTATCAAATAATTCCTTTCTTCATCGCTAGATATCATATTGAAATCAAGATTTATAGTATTGTAATTTACCAATAAATTCCCAGTCGTCAGCTCAGATTGAGGAGCCGTTGTATCAAGAATAATGACCATTGTTTGCTTTTGAGTCAGATTAAAATCAATTTGATTTGGAAGGTTATTGTGTATGGCTGTGATAGTATAAGGATTGTAAAGTTCTGATTCACCATTTGCATTTAAACATAAACTTTTCAACACATAAATCTCACTACTGCCTTGGGGATTTGTTTCGTTCCATAATTGTTCATTGTTAAAACTATTAGATATTCTAAAATCTCGACTCAAAGGTTCCTCAGAATCCCCTTTTATAATTAGGTTAAAACGAAATGATGAAATCAGCAAATATTCGTTGCATTCTTCAATGCCATCTTCATTTACAAAATATTCAGTGTCTAACAAATAGTAGCAAATGGCACCACCACCAAAGTTGTTATTTCTATTTGTATAGGTCACATCATCAAAATAATATCCATAATCATAATCAAAGAAAGAATTATCAGCAATCTCTAAAGAAGAATTGATTGCATAAATTCCATTATCTGTGTGTAGAAAACTGTTCGATTCAATATTCATAACCGATTTTAAGATATAAATTGCATTATCAGAATATTTAATCAAATTCCCAGAAATTGTCAACTCACTAAAATTCCCAACAATACCATTAGAGTAAAGAGATATATTGTTATCCGATATGTAAAAAATAGACTCATCATCAATCTGAATACCAACAGAACCTGTTCCAGCTATATCATTGAAAGATATAGATCCTGTACTTGGTTTATCGACTATTTCTCTACCAACAATAATTCCTTTAAATGAAGAATTCAAAACATTGTTAGTAATTTCTGCAGACAAACTACCAATCAAGGATATTCCATTTTCAGATTCTATTTTATTATCATCAATTAATATTCCATCAATATGTCTAACAATAATGGCCGTAGTAGAGTTAATTACATTTGATTTAAGTTCTATGTCTCTAAAGAATTGGGCCTTTTCGACTGAATTTCCTACGAATTCAAAACCAATTTCTCCACTAACTATTATGTTACCGTAAAATGTATAATTATGTGCTCCCCAAAAACAACCTGCCTGTCTATGGACATCAATAACAATAATTCCTTTCTCAGAATCTAAGGTATTTCTAGAAACTATAACATTAGATGGTACACGAGTACATTCATCGGCCTCCGCAGAAGCTATTTTAATTCCTTCTGTAACATTAGTAATAATATTGTCCGAAATTTTCACATCATCTATATCATAATCTGCAAGAATACCCCTCAATGAATCCTTAATTGTATTGTTATGTATAGATATATTACTAGGTCGAAAATCTTCTCTTGTATTTCTAAAGACTGAACTTGTAGTAATTCCATAACCTGATTCAAAACCGCTCATTAATGGAGTCAGACATAATGAAATTTCATTGTCATAGACCTCTACATTCCAAGCATTTATCCATATGCCATCAACACCTCTACAATCATTGATTTTATTATCCCAAATTTTGGAATGATTTCCCAAAACATTAATACAGAAATATGTGATATTATTAATTGAATTTGAATAAGCATAAGTATATTCAGAACTTGATTCAAACACAAGTGCAGAATGACTATCTTCAATTATATTATTGAATATTTTAGCATACCCTGAACCAGCCCAAACAAATCGTGCATCCTCTGCCCAATACTCAGGTATATCTCTATTCGAGAATGTATTATTTTTAATTACAGCATATGCTGATTCCATCGGTCCAGAATCTCCACTATGTAATGAAATTGCCGCCCCATATACTTCAGTCAAAGTATTGTTATCAAATAAAAGATTTTGATTATGTACCCACAAAGCATGATAGATAAAATTAAATGAATTATTCGTCAATACGGCATTAGGAGAATACATATTAATTAGACTCATATTTCCAAAGAAAGAATTTGAAGCACTGAATTGTACGTTTTCAGCAACATAAATAAAAAACGCATAACCATTCTGCTTCCAATCTCCTTTAATTTCTGATCTATCTTCTATTGTTGTGGGATCATCATCGTAGTCACGAATAGTTACAGTTGAACCTGAATAAATTTTAATTCCTTCATTATTCCATCCCGTTAAGTTAACTAGTATTTTGGTATTTTCTATTGTAAAATGTGATTGGATAACAAATTCGTCTGACCCACCTAATTCATAATAATGAACGGATGAATTAGTCCATAAAGTAGTTGCATCTATCAGAATATCTCCTCTTACAACCACATTGCAATTTTCAAGTGTCAAACTGCCTGCATTTACAAGAAGACCATCCACATCAATCACTTCATCCCATACAAATGTTGGTTGGTTAATTGTCCAAACCCCATCTTCAGGTGGAGAGTCACCAGTAGAACCTGCAGATGAATAATCACTAAATATTAGCAAACTGCACGCTAAAATTAATACAGTAGCTAACCATTTCATGGTGGACAAAACTAAAAGTTCTTAATAAAACATTATGATGCAATATCTTAAAAAGAGATAATTTAGGGCAAATACAATGGTACTGGATGCTTTAGGGGACGCATTACGAAATACATTACGTAAAATTGCAGGAGCTAGTCATATCTCTCCTGAACTCATAAAAGAACTAGTAAGAGACATTCAAAGAGCTTTATTGCAATCGGATGTAAACGTGCGTTTAGCTCTGGAACTAAGTAAAAAAATTGAGACAAGAGCTCTAGATGAGAAGGCACCTGCAGGAATGACAGGTAGAGAACATGTAGTTAGAATAGTACATCAAGAACTCGTTAGTGCACTAGGCGAACCAAGAACCCTAAAATTAAGTCCTCAAAAAATAATGTTAGTTGGATTATACGGTCAAGGTAAAACCACGACTACAGGTAAATTAGCCAAATTCTTCAAGAAGAAAGGACTCAATTTAGGTTTGATAGCTGCCGATGTACATAGGCCAGCCGCTTATGATCAACTAGCACAAATCGGAGAACAAGTACAAGTTCCAGTATTTGGAAGTGCTGAAAATAAAGATGCCGGAAAAGTAGTAAAAGAAGGATTACAAGAGTTTAATGATTTAGATATTGTCATAGTTGATACGGCAGGAAGACACGCACTAGATGATGATTTGATAGATGAAATGAAAACAGTTTCAGATATTGTAAAACCTGAAGAAATACTCCTAGTTCTTGATGCGACTGTAGGCCAACAGGCTGGTCCACAAGCCCAAGCATTCCATGACGCCGTTGGTGTATCTGGAGTAATCCTAACAAAATTAGATGGTTCTGCAAAAGGAGGAGGAGCTCTATCGGCTATAGCTGTTACAAACGCTCCAATAGTTTTTGTCGGAACTGGAGAAGGCCTGGATAATCTAGAACAGTTAGACCCTGACAGATTCATATCAAGATTACTAGGCATGGGTGACCTTCAAACCCTATTAGAAAGGGCTGAGGAGGTCATAGATGCAGAGACTGCCGAGGACACAGCTAAGAAAATGCTGTCGGGTAAATTCACACTGATAGATATGAGAGAACAAATGGAAGCTCTGACTAAGATGGGACCATTAAGTAAAGTTATGGAAATGGTTCCAGGAATGTCCGGAATGATGAAAAAAGGGCAAGTTGAAGAAACACAAAATCGCTTAGAAAAATTCAAAGTACTAATGAATTCCATGACAAAAGAAGAACTAGAAAATCCTAAGATAATAAAGCGATCAAGAATAAACCGCATCGCTAAAGGTTCTGGATCTGATCCTCAGGAAATTAGAGATTTATTAAAACAATATAACCAAAGTCGCAAAATGATGTCTAACTTAGGAGGAAATCGGAGAATGCAACAAAGAATGATGAAACAATTTGGGAAAGGGGATCTAAAATTATAGCCCCAAAATACAAATACTGAGTTTTAGAGTGATAATTCATGCAAAGTTTTGAAGTAAAAAGAGGACATGGTAAGTCATTAGAGGACGGTGGACTTAAATCGCTAATGGAAGAAGAATTTGGTGAAATTACTGAGGACGGAAATAATCTTACAGCATCGTTTAAAGCATTGAAAGCAATAAATGTTGAATTGGTTTCAATAACAGAGATTCTTGTAGGAACTGAAATGGATCCAAGTGCATCATTGGAAGATGCAACGGAAGCTCATCAGGCATATAATAGATTCATGGAAGCTGCAACTAACTTTAATGCTAAACAGAGAGTCGACAGGGCTAAAGCTAAGGCAAAAAAAGAGGCAAAAGCAGCTGCTGAAAGGGAAATGGCCAAAGAAAAGTCTGAAGAAATAAATGCAGAAGAAGACACTGAAAATGAGCCTTCTGAAGAAGTTGAAGAGGAAGAAGAAACTTAATGGCAACATATGCCCTCACTGGTACGCCAGCCACGGGTAAGACTTCAATAACTGCAAAATTAAAGAAACAAGTAATTCACCTATCTGATTTCTACTCTGAATCATCTGAAGAAAAAAACAAAACTGGAGAGTGGAAAATAGATATAGATAAAATGAATGCGATAACCCAGAAAAGATTGAATGATGGTATAATAGTTGAAGGCCATCTCTCTCACTTTATTGACAACATAGACCAAATTATTGTATTGAGATGTGATCCAAGAGAGTTAAGGAAAAGAATGGAAAAAAGAAATTATAGTGAGGAAAAGATTGTGGAGAATCTTGAGGCTGAAGCAATGGGATTAATTTATTCACAAGCACTTGAAATTAAAAATGAAACTGACGTATTCCAACTTGATACGACTAGTTTAACCGTTAATGAATCGTCAAAAATTCTTGGAAACTTCATAGAGGGTAATGTTAAATTAGATGAAACTATCGATTATTCAGAAAGAATTATGGAGTGGTACTAATGGTAGCAGATGATTATAGGGAATTTGGTTCTAAGATTCTTAGTCCCATCGCAAAGGTAATTCCATTAGGGCCAATGGGAATAAGTCTAGTTTCATTGATTACTGCAATTGGGGCTGGTTACTCATTTTATATGGCGGATTTAGAAGAAAAACATTGGTTGCTAATTGGTGCATTGATGGTTTTTCTAACCGCTGTGTTTGATGCACTTGATGGAATTGTTGCACGTATGAGAGAGATAGCTAGCAGAAGAGGAGATCTAGTAGATCACACTCTAGATCGTGTTGCAGATATCATCATCATAGGTGGTATTGCATTGGGCCCTCTAGTTGATGTAACACTTGGTTTTGCAGCAATAATAGGAATTCTTATGCTTTCTTATATGGGAACACAAGCACAAGCTGTTGGAGCTGGGAGAGAATATGCGGGTTTACTTGGAAGAGCTGACAGATTAGTTGTACTTGTAATGGTACCAATAATACAGTACTTTTCAGATAGTTACCAAGAATGGAATTACATGACTTTGATGTGTTATGGTTTTGCGATAATTTGTACCGTATCTGCAATTTACAGATTCCATAGAATATGGACTGAATTAGAATAGTTATTCTTTGATTTCTGTTAGCTCGAATTCAATACCGCCAATTTTAGAAGCCACGTAATTATAAATCGTTGCAGTCACATAATGAAATACAAAAACGAGACCAGGCATCCATAAAGGCCCGAGGAGAAAGACATAGGCTGTTATCCTAAGATATTCAATATCCATTAATAGAAATATTAAGCCAATTAATGCATATATTAAACCAATTGGTAAATATATTACTGCTAAAAATTTAGCATTTTGATACAGAGAAATATTTGTGACTTGAGTCTTCATGATTATTCATAATTGGACCATTTAAAAATTAATTGGTGGGAGCACTGGGATTTGAACCCAGATCGGCGGGTCTCACCTATTGAGCCG
>CAYFGG010000014.1:0-12789 GCA_964342795.1 uncultured archaeon
CAATGCCTTTTCCATTTTCATTTGATTAATCTTCCCTTATTTTTATTTATTTGAGCTAGATATCTTTTTCCAAAGAAAGTAAACAATTGGCTTCTAAGAGTCTTAATCTTCTTATTTTTTGTTTTGGATCTGTAGGTTATCTTGTCATAAATGTCCATAAATTTCCCATCAGCATGATATTTTTTCCTAAGTCGTTCGTATTTGTCCTTGTTAAAATGACTCCAGAAATCATCATAATCAAAGTAACAAGTCGAGAAGAAACCCTTGAATACGCCATGGCCGAAAGAAAAATTCTCGAAGGCCTTATTGACCTTTTTTGACGGTATTCTGGTATTCTTGATTCCATAGATTCCTAAATCTAGAATAATGTTGTCTTCACATAGTTCAGGTTTACGTGTACAGAATATTTTGTCAGGATGGTAATGATCAATGCTTGGGCATATCCAGAGCGGATAAGTTTCTGTCATTTTATCAACTAGCTCAAGTGCTTCTTCTAATTTGGATAATGGAACTCCTATATCTGTCGCAAGTACGTACTCATCTCTTGTATAATCTCCAACCATATGGCTTGTAGCTGTAAAATATTTGTTAATATTCAATTCATCTGATTTAAGTAATTTTTTCGGTATGGTCGCATATATCAAGCCAGCGTATACAAAATCACGAATTTTATAAGGAGTATACAAGTAATGCCCCCAAAATGCAGAATAACTATATCTTTCCAAATAGTCTACTAAGCGTAAGTAATTGGATTCTTTCTTTTGAGCTATTTGTGCATACAAGCACATGCTCCTTTGTTTGAACATGTCCTTGTCACGAGTCACCCATATTTTTTCCACGTCTACATCTTCCACATAATTCGCGACTACAATTGTAAAGTCATTTTTGTCATTTACAAAAGCCTCTACAAAGTCATCCTTTGCATTCTGTATTATTTCTCTGAAATTATTGTAGAAGCCATCGAATGAATCATAGTGCAAGTAGTTAACTTTCACATATTGCATGCAAGGAATTAATTTCAATTTTACACGAGTGATAATTCCCATGGTTCCATAAGTTCCCCCAACCCCATAGTATAGGTCGGAATTCTTGTTTGCAGATACATCCTTTATGATTTTTCCATTACCTAATATTATATCAAAATCAATTACATTGTTATTGAAAAATCCGTTCGAATAGGAATTTGATCCCAATGCGATTCCTCCCAAACATCCTCCGGCGGTAAAATTATCACCTTCAGGTAACGATGGGACAATCTTATCTCTTTGTATAGTCTTACGATTTATTTTGCCAACTGTTACAGCAGACTCACAGTCTATCCAGCCATCGTTGATGGATAATATATTGTCAAGGTCGTTGGTGTCTATTCTCTTTTGCTTCTTCTTAAAATTTAAATCTCTGTGGTTGTGTCCTTTTCTGTTGGTCGTAACAAGATTTTCATTCCTTTTTAGTACATCGGATATTTTCTCTATTTTCTTCTGGTATTCATCGTATTTCATTATTTGTTTCCATAAAATTGGCCTTTACACTATGATAACTGCTCTTTTAAAATATTTAATGACTAGACCAATCTTAGTCTTCCATTTATGTATGGATTATGCATTCTCTCTTCGCCTAAGATTGTCTTTGGCCCGTGTCCAGGATAAATTATCGTATCATCTGGTAAAGGTAAAATCTTAGTCTTGATAGATTCCATTAGTTCTTCAGCACTACCGCCTGGAAGATCCGTACGCCCAACAGCTCCTTGAAAAATCACGTCACCGCCTATCAATACACCTTCAGTGTAGAAGCATAATGAGTCTGGGCTATGCCCAGGACAATGTAATATTTTGAATTTGTTTTCCCCTAGTTCTACAATGTCTCCTTCATCTATATGCCCTCCAGCTTCTATTTTGGATGGTGCGTATCCGAAAGCAGCCGCTATAGGACCTACTTTTCCTAGTAATTCTTCGCCTAAAGGACAAATCTCCAAAGGTAATCCTAGTTTTTCCATGGCTTTGTTTGCGTCTGCTATGTGGTCAAAATGGCAATGAGTTGCAATCAATCTGGTAATATTCATTCCCTCATCTTTGGCAACTTTTAGTACCCTTTCAGTTTCATCACCTGGATCAAAATAGATAGTGTCCTTTGTTTTTTTGTCCATCACCAAGGTTACATTCATTTGCAATGGGCCAACAGGAATTTGTACGATTCTGAGTTTCATCTTCAGACCTTAGAAATCCAGTTTTCCCTGTGGTGATATTAAAGTTCGTTCTAGGTCATTTTCAAAATTTATTTCAGGTCCAAGAATGCAACTTTCTACAACTCCACCATAACCCACAACATTAGATAAGATTACTGTATTTCTGACTACACATTTTTCCATTTTCACGTTAGGACCTACTATTGCATTAGGCCCGATAATACAGTCTTGTAGTTGTGCAGTTTCATGGATGATTGAAGGTCCCCTTATGCTAGCTCCAGAATGAGAGGCAGTTCCAGTATTTCCAATAGATTTAAAATTCGCATCTAGATATGATTCCGGCGTTCCTGAATCAATAAAGTACCCTTCAAAGGGGAATCCATAAAGACCATTTCCTGCGACCTTAGGATAAATATCTCTTTCAATCGAAATTTTTTGCTTTGGAGGTATGATTTCAAGAACATCAGGTTCTAGAAGGTAGGTTCCTGCGTTTATCAGATTTGAAAGTTCAGTACCCTTTTCAGGTTTTTCCTGAAACTGTAGTATTTCTCCATTCTTCAGCTCCACTACACCGAATCGGCTTGGATCATCTACTTCCCATAGAGCAAGAGTACCTTTTGCTTTTGTTTTGATATGTTGTTCTAGCATTTCGGTAAGATCAATAGAAGTTACCACGTCACCATTGAATACTGCAGTAGTTCCAGTGATGTGTTCAATACAGTTTCTCATTGCACCACCAGTACCCAGAGGATATTCCTCAGGTACAATAATTACTTTCTTCCCGACGTCTCTTTCAGCAAAATATTCTTGCATTTCTTCTAAACCATAATTTACTGCTAGAATGGCAGTATCGAATACTTCAGGTAGATTTTTGACCATACGTTCTACCATAGGTACATTTGCTAATGGTAGCAATGGCTTCGGGACAGTATGAGTCAATGGCCTGAGTCTAGTTCCCAAACCTCCGACCAGAATTATTGCTTCCATGTAAGTGTATTGTAACCTTGTAGATAAATATTAGAGAGGTATAAAATCTAGTGCAATCAAAGTATCTATTATCAAGCCAAGTACAAATGTTGCTCCTGCGATTTTTACAAAATGGAAAGCCCAAGCGACGTACCATAAAGGCCAAACTGGAAAAATATTTTCCATATCCAGTTCAACCACTTTTTCCTTTAAATGAGGAGGTAATACTTCAAATGCAATATCAAATGCCTCCTTTTGCGTATCGGGAATCGGATCATTGAATCGCTGTATTACATGTTTTGCTCTGGGTATTGCAAATACTACTACACCTAATGCATAATGGCCATCAATAATGCTCAAAAGACTAAATATAAAGAATAGAATGATTGTAATTTGGCATACTTTTGATGCCCAATTCATTCCTATTATGACTGGTAAAGTGTATATTGGTTTGGCAGAATCGGCCTCATATTTGTCCATATGTTTTCCTATACTCATTGTCATTACGGTTAACCCAAAAGGAATGGAAATTAGGAAAGCATTGTTTAGCGCCGTTGTTCCAAATGATTCTCCAGTCAATGCCATAAATGTCCCACCTACCATTAGTGGCCCGTAAACCAATCCGATTGCAAATTCACCTAATCCTATATTCTTCAATCTTATTGGTTTTGCAACGTAGAATATGGAAATTCCTAAGCCTGCAAACACAAAATATAGAATTTCTATACCTACTTTCTGATAAAAATAAATTGCAATTCCCAAGTCTATTAAATTACATAAGAATATAGCTAGAATCAGTCCTTTCGTTGATATTAAATTATCAATTAGAGCATGTGGTCCATATTCAGTTCTTGGATAGCCCTTGGTATCAACACCGTGTAATGTGTCAAAGAAATCATTCATCATATTGTTAGCAGCATGAGCTAGTATTAGACCAACAATAATTAGCCCCCCATCATAATACATAATAGAGTCAGGTTCTGCTAAAAACTGTAATGCTAAAAGAATACCAACCATTGCTGCATAAACATCCATTTCAAAGACGTAGGAACGGGTGATAAGCATCCATTTACTAACAATATCTAAGGGAGCTCCCGGCAAAGGGTTAGCTGTTTGGTGTATAGTCTGCCACCTTGTCCATAAATTCGCCTTACTCATTTGTTTAAATCCAATTGGTGGTGTATTAAAGTTACACATGCTGAGCTCAGAAGACTTTCTTTACCCAAATTAATTTTTGGTAGCTCCCTCAATATTTTCATTTCTTCGTCCGTAGGGTCCTTGTCATCCCCAAGTATGAATGTTTTTGCTTCCCCCATCTCTTCTTTACCATTCTCGCTAAGTAGTATGGGGTTTGGAAGTTTTTCCAAGACTTCACTTAGGCCAATTCTTTCCATGGTTATTCCAGGGCTTGTTTCCATGGCCCCCTCCTTTTTTTTGAATTTTATTAATCCATTTCTGATAAGAGCTGCTGTAGACCTTTCATCAGGATTGAGATATCTTATATTATCTCCACTAAGGTGCACAGTAACTGGTGGATTTGGAGGGCCATTTAGAATCAACCAGATATCAGTGTCATGCCTTATTCCATGTGATTTCCAAAGGGCTGCAGTAACGCATCTGACTAGAATGTCAATTCTTCCAGCTCCGCCACAAAGATCATCCAATTTCCAATCAGCAACTGTATGCGCTCTATGCCCGATTATCACAAAGTTTCTATCAGCCAAGGATTAGACCTATGCTGGTCGGATTAAATTGGTGCGGGTGCCGGGATTTGAACCCGGGTTGGTGGCTTGGGAAGCCACAGTCATGCCAGACTAGACCACACCCGCTAAGTCCAATGTTACTTTTTGGTCCTTTTCTTTTTTGGTTTTTCTTCTACCATTTCTGCTTCTTGGACATCTTCAAAATCCCATTCTTCCATTTTTCCAAAATTCTCTTCACTCATTGGTTTAAGGCTAAATCCAGCCATTAATGCAGCCCCGATTCCAAAGACTATAACTCCAAAGTAAATTGATGGTTCATCTACCATTCCTAGATATATTCCAGAAACAGCCATTGCAGCTAGTGCAATTCCCATTATAGCTTCTCCAGCGATTAATCCCGAAGCAAATAATATTCCAGGCCCGTGAAGTTTTTCTTTTTGCTGTGTTAGCTCTTCTTCTCGCCCATCAAAAAGTTCAGGTCTTTCTTTTCTTAGTGGTCCATCGAATCTACTATCGATATACATCTTTAACATTCCTCCAATAAATATTGGAACGGTCATCTTTAGGCTAAGATACATTCCTACAGCTACAGCCATAATGGAGACATTCAATCCTCCTTTGTCTCTTATCCACAACTGCGTAGCTCCCACAAGCAGACTTCCGGTGAATAGGAATGCAGGTATCGCTTCCTCCAGAAAGCCACCTATCAGAAAGAGAAGATATGAAATTATCAGAATGTTTACATATTGATCAGTATGCCTAAGCGCAATTAGACAGAATGCAATTCCAGCTCCCATGAAGACCATAGACCAGTCCATTCCACCTCCTAAAATCCCACTTGTTATACTAGCCATGAGGAAAGCCTGGGGCGCTTCCAAATCACCATTCATAATTTGATTTGCTAATAAGTTGAGAACAAGCGGTATTGCAAGTGCACCGGCAGTGACACCTACAACCTGTCCAATTTGCTGGCGCCATGGTGTAGCTCCGACTAAGTATCCGGTTTTCAAGTCCTGAAGATTGTCTCCAGAGATTGCTCCGGCACATGCCACGAATGCAGCAACACCAATCACAGCAACTTGTAATTCAGCTGTATTTTCTCCTCCATATACTAAACTATTGAGCATAGCAAAGGTAGTTGCGGTGAGTATGACCACTATGATTGTAACTCCTGAGAGTGGATTGTTACTGCTTCCTACAATACCAGCCATGTAACCAGCGACTGCAGCGAAAAGGAATCCAGCTGTGAAAATTATGACTAGTGACAATATTGCAGGCAGTAGGAGCCCGGAAACAAGCCAGACCATGAAGAACATTGGAACTGCCATAGCTGCACTAGTCAGTGCAATTGACCTCGCAGGCAAGTCTTCTTCAGTTCTTACTCCTTTTGTTTTATTGTTAGTTTCCCTTGTCGCTTCAATCATTTCAGTAATGCCTTTAATCAAAGCCTCACGCATTATTACCAATGTATACAACCCTCCAACCAACATGGTTCCAACTCCAACCATCCTTCTACGGCCATTTATGTGATTGGCGTAGTCACCGTAATTGATTACTTCCCCAGACATCGCTGCGTTAGTTATTTGAGCTATGAATACATCAGTTGGATTTAGAAGAGTACTAGCTATCGGCATTATCACAATAGCTCCGAGCAATCCACCAAAGAATACAAAGCTAGCAATTGCAGGTCCAACTATGTATCCCACTCCAAGAAGTGCAGGTGAGAATTCAGCACCAATGTAGAATGTTGTCTTTGATTTAGCATATGCTATAGAAGAATCCAATTTACCTGTAAGTGTGTAGAATCCTTGCCAACTGTGCTCCCAAAGTCCAACACTGACTTGTCTCACAGTGCTATCTACAGTAACTGTAAGCGAAGACATGATTTTGTAAAGAGCACCAAAACCAATTCCTGCAAATATGGGCATTACTTGGGATCCACCTTTCTCTCCAGCAACTAACACTTCTGCACAGGCCACACCTTCAGGATATGGCAATTTTTCCTTAACAATGAAGATTCTTCGTAGACTTATCGAGAATAATACCCCAATTGTTCCCCCGACTAAGGCGATTATGAGCGTTTTAAAATATGGGAATTCAGCCCACCCAACTTCGCCATTGCTGGTCTGATTCATGACGAGAAGCGCAGGAAGTGTAAAGATTACGCCTGCTGCCAGAGACTCACCTGAGGAAACTGCAGTTTGAACCCAATTATTCTCAAGAATGTTTGTTCCTTTTGCGATGTTTGCCTTTGCCAAACTTCTCAGAACTGCCATAGAGATTACAGCAGCTGGTATTGAAGCACTAACAGTCATTCCTACATACAATCCCAAATACACATTTGCAGCAGTTAGTAGCATTCCTAGAACAATAGCGAGAATAATCCCTTGTACAGTTATCTCGGGCAAAATAGTAGTAGCTGAAATGTAGGGTTTGTGCTCTTCTTTGGCTTCCATACTCTTACTCATCTCTCAAAGAGTCATAAAGGCTTATGGGCTCCCGCAGTTTTTAAGCGACCACTCTTTGCCACATTGTGAGTGATGACCTTTCTCTCCGCTTCTTCCAAGAATCAGGCTTTACCAGACAGAAGTGTGCAAAATGTGATAGCTTCTTCTGGTCATCAGTTGAGCGTGAGCTTTGCGGAGACGCACCTTGCGTGGAATATTCCTTCATTGGCAAACCATTATTCTCAAAGCCAATGACTCTCGATGAAGCTCGTGAAGAATTTCTGACTTTTTTTGAGAAGCATGAGCATACTAGAGTTCCACGCGCCCCAGTAGTGGCCCGCTGGAGAAATGACATATACCTCTCGATAGCGTCAATTGCGGTTTTTCAGCCTCACGTTACAAGTGGTTCTTCAAAACCTCCCGCAAATCCTTTGACCATTTCACAACCATGTATCCGCTTGAATGATTTGGAGTCAGTTGGACGTAGTGGGCGCCATTTAACCACTTTTGAAATGATGGCTCATCATGCCTTTAACACCGAGGAAGAAACAATCTATTGGCAGAACCGTACAGTGGAATTGTGTCATGAACTGTACACAGGATTAGGTTTGGAGGGTTCAGAGATAACATACAAGGAGAATCCATGGGTTGGAGGAGGCAACGGTGGTGAAGCGTTAGAGGTTCTGGCTGGAGGATTGGAACTTGCAACTCTGGTTTTCATGAACCTTGAAGAGGACTCAGAAGGAGACATAGAACTAAAGGGCATAAAATTCAAAAAAATGCCAAGATCTATAGTTGACACGGGTTACGGTCTTGAGAGGCTAGTTTGGGCATCACAAGGTACTCCTACAATATATGAGGCAGTATTTCCAGAAGCAGTTGATTATCTAACAGAATTAACAAATTTAAAAGACACATTACAAAATTCCAGCTCAATAATATCCGAGAATGCAAAACTATGCGGCGTGTTATCGATTGACTATGGTTCAGATCTCACAGAATTAAGGCAACAAGTCCTAGACAGACTTACAGAGATTGGGCATTCGTTGACGCTTTCAGAGTTTACTGCAGCGATTGAACCACTGGAAAAGCTGTTCGCAGTTGTAGATCATTCGAGAGCACTTGCTTTTATGTTCGGAGATGGAATAGTCCCAAGTAATGTCAAAGCAGGTTACCTTGCACGCATGGTTCTTAGAAGAACATCTTTGCTTCTTAGGGATCTTGGTTCCCCAGATTCTCTCCCAGATATGGTCTCACATCACATCGATAATTTCTCAACAACTTATCCTGAGTTAAAATCTAATAAAACGCACATTTTGGACATGGTAAAACTTGAACAGGAACGTTTTGACCAAACACTTGAACGAGGTCGCCGAGCAGTGCAACGAGCCATCTCTTCAGGAGGAATAGATCAGGATAAGCTACTAGAAATGTACGATTCCCAAGGTTTACCGCCTTCGGTAGTGAGCGATTTTGCAAGTGAGCAAGGACATGCTATAGAGGTCCCTGATGGTTTTCTTGCTATGGTCGCTGAACGGCATCAGGGAGAAACGAAGGACGATAAAACTAAAGTTGAATTTATAGATGCAAAGTCCACAGATTTAGATTTCTATAAGGATATGGAAAAAAGGTCATTTTCATCTGAAGTTGTTTTTTCCAGCAAAGATAAAATATCTCTAAAAAACACACTGTTTTATCCAGAGGGGGGAGGGCAACTTTGTGATACTGGTGTGATTAATTGGGATGGCAAACAAAGCCAAGTTATAGATGTAAAAAAAGTGGGAGATGTAGTAGTTCATCATTTAGAAGGTGAAACTCCCCAAATCGGGACTAAGGTTTCAGGAGTTATTGATGATAATCGCCGTACAGGGCTTAGCCGCCATCACACAGCCACCCATCTGGTAGGTGCTGCAGCCAGACAGATCCTAGGTTCACATGTCTGGCAAGCCGGCGCGTCTAAACACGTAGACCGTGCGAGGTTAGACATTACTCATCACAGGAGAATAACACGCGGTGTGATTGAGGATTTGGAATCAGCAGTGAATCAGATGATTACAGAGGATCATCCAGTGAGAACAGAATTCCACAGCAGGGAGGATGCAGATAGGTTGTACGGCAACATACTTTATCAGGGGGGCGCACCAAAATATCGTGCCGTTCGTGTTGTTGAAATTCCTGGTGTTGACGTCCAAGCATGTGCAGGTACACATGTTTCAACAACGTCAAAATTGGAGGCCGTCAAGGTTTTGAGGACAGAGCGAATACAGGATGGCGTGGAACGTATAGAATTCTCAGCAGGGCCGGCTGCGGTCAAGGCATCTCAAGAGGAGCGTGCACTGTTGGAGAAAACAGCAGAAGAGCTAGGTGTTCCGGTGGAGCAGGCCCCGGCTGCCGCAGAGAAGTTTGTTAAAGAATGGAAGGAACTAAGGACTCGAGTTTCCTCTCTTGAAAAGGAATTAGCATCAATGAAGTCTTCAGACTTGAAGCCTGAAAGCATCGGAAACCTCAATTTTTATTCACAAAATATGGGTAATCTTGAATTTGCTGAGGCTCAGAAAGTGGTGCGTGAACTAACTTCACAAGGCACCAATGTGGCAGCAATGGGATTTTCAGGAGGAGAGAAAGGGACTGTTATATTGGCAAAATCAGACTCAGTGGAAATAGACTGTGGCAAAATTCTGAAAAGTGCTTTAGCTTCTGTAGATGGAAGCGGTGGTGGAAAGTCAACATATGCACAAGGAGCTTGCCCAAAAGAAAAAGTGGACGATGCTCTCGAGAAGATTAGAGATTCAATTTCTTAATTATCTTGTCTCAACCATGATGCACGCATTGATTAGATACTTTATCCCATATGTATTTTTTAGCCAATATTCTATCTCGTCGCTTTCAGAACCGGGTTGGAACCATAGATATTCTATACCGAGTTCAACAGCGTTCTGAGCCACTTTCATAGCAATTGGTGGAGGAACAACAAAATTAACTATGTCAGGTAAATCCTCCATCATTTCAATCGAGGTATAGGCTTTATCACCTTCTATTTTTTCATCTTTAGGATTTATTGGAACCACATTGTAACCTTTGTTTTTCAAGTCCCGATATATTCGGTTTCCGAATTTACTTTTGTCATTAGATGCACCTACCAATGCAATTTTCACATTTTTCTCTTCCAGTTTTTGTAAAACCATCTGGTTTCCATAATCGTTCTGTTTTTAATGTTTGAGATGTGGACCGGACACTTTCTTAATTCTTGCTTATTTTTTAATTTTAAATCCGGGGGACTATAGTCCCCCGTAATTTTTGAAGTCTGGAAAAAGATATTTAATGTACCTTTCAGGCAGCCCTACAATGGATTTGGTGGTCGTTGAGTCTGGTGCAAAAGCCAAAACTATACAGAAATATTTCGGCAAGAATGTGTTGGTCAGAGCTTCTAATGGCCATGTTCAGGATCTACCTACTTCTGGCAAGGACGGTAGCAAAGCGTTGTGGAGTCATACTGAAAGCGAACTACCCAATCCTCCTTGGGATTGGACTGAAAGAGCAGAGAGAAACGTTGGTAGAATTATATCAGATGGTAAGCGCAAGAAGGTCAATCGTGTTCTTTTAGCAACTGATCCCGATCGTGAGGGAGAGTTCATTGCGTGGCGTCTTAGTGAAATTTTATCTGAATTTGGAGAAGTTCAGAGAATCACATTCAATGAGATTACTGAGTCAGCAATTCGTCAATCTTTGGAAGACGCTGGTCAGGTTGACATGAATTTAGTGGATGCAGCTAAAGTTCGTCGCTTCATGGATCGCCTTATTGGTTATCGAACCTCCAGATTTGCTAGGTCTTGGAATCTTAGCTCAATGGGTCGTGTCCAGACTCCAACATTGGGTTTTGTTGTAAATCGTGAAAAAGAGATAATTGAATTTGTTCCGACACCGTATTGGGCAGTACAAGCCCTTGCATCAGGTATCGATTTCAGAGTACGATTCCACGAGAAAGATGATCCATCGGCTTGGAGAGATGAAAAAGGAAAATTCAACGCGCATAGAACTAGTGATTCCAGTTTGGCCAATAAGGCATATGAGTATCTCAAACTTGAGGGTAGATTATTGGTTTCTAAAGTTAGACTGAACAGTTACAAACGAAGTGCTAAAGCACCTTTTACAACAGATACAATGCTTCAATCTGCCGGACGACGCTTTAATTGGAGACCAAGTAACACTATGCGGGTTGCACAGGCGCTCTATGAAGCTGGTCATATAACTTATATGAGAACCGATTCAACAAGGACTAGCCCCTTGTCTCGGCAAAAGGCAAAAGAGAAAATAACAACCAATTGGGGAGCAGAGTTGATTGGCCGAGGAATCGGTGGAGGAAAACAGAAGGGTTCGGTACAGGATGCACACGAAGCCATAAGGCCTACTAATCCAACCGTGGAGATTCCAAAGGGATTGGATGATTCACAAGCTCGTCTTTATCGTCTTATCTGGTCTAGGTTTATTGCTAGTCAGATGTGCGAGTCCGAGTGGACAAGTATGAAAATTGAAGCTAAATTAGAGACTTTTGAGAAAGTTCTTGAAGGAGATACAAAATGGCGTGTCAAAGCAGGGTGGGAATTAGCCTTTGAAGGCTTAGATAAACCTCCGATTACCTCTCCCCCCTCACCTCAAATCGCTGAAGAATCATCACTTACTCTGGATAGCAAAGATGAGAATCCCAATTTGATTGAGGATCAGACCAAGCCCCCAAATCGTTACACTCAGCATGGGTTGGTCGCCTTAATGAAGTCAGAGGGCATTGGTCGACCTTCTACTTACGCAGCGACAATAAAGAAATTATTAGACAGAAAATACTGTAGTGATACAAAAGGCCGTCTCAAGCCAACGGACCAAGGATTCTTATTATGGGATGAAGTCACTCCTTTCTACAATTCTGGAGGAGATACGGATGGTTTATTCTCAACATCTTTCACATCTAGAATGGAGTTAGATTTAGACAAGATAGAAACGGGGAGTCATAATCCAGCTTTAGTGTGGAGCGATTTTGCGTCTTCATTCAAGAATTTGCATGAGAAAGCATTGGAGATGAAAAAGAGTAAACCAACTAGGAGACAGATTGAATACTACGAACGCCTTGCTTCGTTAATTCCTGAGGAGGAATTAAACGAGATTTTAAAGGGTGAAGATCCTTTTTCCATGGATGGTGAAAAAATTGGAGAGATAATAGATGCTCTTAGAAAAGCTACTGATGGCATTGCACTTCCAGCCTCGGCTAAGCAACTATCGTTTATCGAAAATTTGGCAAGCTCATTGGAAATTGATGAAAAGACAGCTTGTAATTTGGTTGGAGTTGAGAGCTTTGCAGATTTGACAGGTGGGAAATCAGGTACCGCAAGTTTACTTATAGGCACACTCAAAGAAAAAACCGATTCAGCACCTAGGAAGCCAAGCCCTAAACAAATTAATTTTATCAAGAATCTAGCAAAAAAGGCTGAATTGGAGGAAG
>CAYFGG010000015.1:0-12705 GCA_964342795.1 uncultured archaeon
AAAAGATAGCCAAGGGTGAATTCACAGTATTATTGGACTGGATGCGAAGTCATATTCACGTTCATGGCTCGAAATTACTACCAGCAGATTTGATGACCCAAGCAACAGGTAAAGAACCAAGCAGTGCTGATTTCGTTAAATATTTACAGTCAAAATATACCAAGATTTACGGCCTTTAATCTGGTAGCCCCGCTCGGATTCGAACCGAGGTCTCAGGCTCCAAAGGCCTGAATGATGGACCGCTACACTACGGGGCTATATTTGTCCAGACAATGGTGTCTTTACAAATGTGCCCTTGTAAACAATGATTAATAACGCCTTCTTAGTATGTAAATAAGATATGACCGCAGGCGACAGGTTCATGAAAAAAATCGAGAACTTCTACGATGAGTTAGGTTACCCTGTCGTTTGGGACGGTGAAGGTTCGAAAAGACAACTAGAGATTACATTCAAGTCAGAATCGGGTTATTTTGTCAAAGCAGTTCTTATGGCTAGAGGAGACGATATCGTCATTAAGGACGAATGGGGACGTGAACAAGTAATCAAGGCCACTCGTGGTAATCTACAGATGATTAAGGGATGGTCTGAACATCGTTAATCAGGAAGCTGACTTTTGCTTTCGACTCCAGATCTTGGTATAATTTCGAGTTTTGTCATATTTTCATTATCAAAATGAAAGACCCAAGGTTCACACCATCCAATTTCAGTTCTCAAAATCTGTTCTGGAGTGTAATTTTGGAGAGACATGACAATCGCTCGTATGCTGTTTCCATGTGCACTAACAATAATATTCTTTCCACGCGTAACATTTGGCATAATCACGTCCTCTAGGTAGGGAATGACCCGCTCGGCAGTATCTTTCAGAGATTCACCCCCTGGTGGCGGAACATCATAACTTCTTCTCCATATGTGTACTTGTTCCGAACCAAATTTCTCAGCGGCCTCTGACTTGTTTTGACCTATCAGATCCCCATAATCCCTTTCATTTAGTGCAACATCTTTCTCGATTGGTATGTTATCCTGCCCTATTCCTTCTAGAATGATACTTAGAGTATCTTGTGCTCTCACTAGATTAGATGTGAAGGCCATATCGAAATCGTAGTTCTTCAATATTGAAACTGCCTGTTTTGCCTCATCAACCCCTTGCTGATTTAGTTCGACATCCTTCCATCCAGTGAAACGATTTTGATCATTATAAACGGACAGACCATGCCTTACCAGAACTAGCTTTCCATTTCCCATATTAAGTGAATGATTCTATTGCAACTTCCCCATATTTAGGTAACGGCCTAGCATTTATTCCTAATTTCTTTTCTACCTGTTTGGCTAGTTCTTTCGTTGACCCGTGTACAGTATACACTTGCTTTGGTCCACACTCTTCTATGAATTTCATTGTTCCCCCAAAGTCAGAATGATCACTTATGGGAAATCCAGCGTCAACCCCTCTCAGTGCCCAGTTTGAAAAGGCACACCACCCAGACACTCTGGCGACCTTGGCCCCATTTCTTCTAAGATTCTGGACAGTTTCATCAGGCCTTCTACCACTGGTAGCGGTTGTTGAAGTGACTAAAAGGCCGGGTTTCTTTTTTTCGTCATCATCTAGTTCGTTGTACCGCACGTAGTCCATCTTTACACCATGTTTTCTGTAAACATCACTGACAGCGCCAACAATCTCAGAAACAGCCGGAACAACATCTGCCTTGTTTGCAGTGGCTATTACTTCCTGTGCCTTTCCCAAAGAATATGCGCCAACGATTCCACCACCGTTTGAAGAAGTTACCTTGATCCAAGCTTGTAGGTCCTCCAATACTTCATTTCTGTCAGGCAGTGTTTGGTCAGGCTTCCCATAGGTCGATTCAACTATAAGCGTCTCACAGTCTCTAGGTTCTGCGATTCCTGCCGTTACTGTTCCGTAAGGATTGTAATCACCAGTGTACAGAACATCCTCACATTCAATCATTGCAGATCCTATAACATGTCCTGCAGAGATGAATTCAAGTTCAAAATCATTGATTTTGAACTTTTCATTGTAATCATGTAAGGTTGCCTTCTTTGATCCCGTTCTGACCTTCATTACGTCTGCTGTTGGCGGCGTCATATGAGTTCTAGGTCTCAAATGATCGGAATGAGCATGTGTGACAGCCCCATCAGGTCTCCCACTTGATGGATCCAGATAGACGGCTCTCTTATCTTTCTTAAGACAGATACCCCTGTGGTCGAATATTTCCAATTATTTTCCGCCTTTCAGACTGAAGGAATAGCGTGATGGTTCTCTCCATCGATGTCCTGTCAGATATCCACACAGCGTGCAGCGAAAACCAATAGCTACCTTTCCACCATATAGTGTTGCATTGTGAACCTTCTTTAGAGGAGAGGTACAAACAGGGCAAGGCTGCCCAGGCGATGCAAATTCACCTCGATGATGATGTCTTCCGCTTTGATCCTCTCCAGGTCTTATTCTTCTCCATCTCTTTACGACGGGATCATATCCCAGACCTTGTTTTCTATAATCACTCTCATCTGCCTCAGGAACATCTCCAACCGAGCGAGTTCTTATTCCGATTTTAACTTTTTTAGATTGTATAGCCAAGATTCTCATTCTCTCTGCAGATAATCTATAAGTCTCATCTTGACTCTTTAATTTTCTCATTGTAAGCTTGTGCATTTTGGTCTGTGTGTCAACAGAACCTCTTTCTCTAAGGACTTCTAATACCGCATCAACAATCACTTTCTTGTTAGGCTTTCGATAGTCCATAACAACCTATTGAACATACAGGTTAAAGCCTGTCGGGCACAATAGTAATTTTTATTATCCCATTACAACAATCAGTATACAACCGGAGGTTGATATGTCGATTGATGAAGTGGACGAGTTGTTCTATTTGCTGGAGAATCCTACACGCCGCCGTATTCTCCAATTGCTGTCGGTAGAACGATTATATCCTTTACAATTATCACGTGAAATAGATGTGACACAACAGGCAGTTGTAAAGCATCTTAGAATCCTAGAACAGCATGGCTTAGTAAAATCTCGTGATGAGCCTAGCACACGTGGCCCTAACCGCCGGGTTTACACAGCATCTAGAGAAGTATCATTGCACATTGATATCGGTCCATCAACTTACAAGCAGAAAGCTGAAACTGACTTTGACATATCAAATCTTTCCGATCAAAATAGAAGAGTATTGGACGCAGTTTCAGAATCACGTCATATGGATTCAAAAGCAAGAATGGATCTGCTTTCTAGGGTTTCTGAGGATCTAAGAAATTCAATTAGTGAAGTTGAAGATGAGAGACGAAGTTTGATGGCACTTCTTGGAGAATTGAATCGTGAGATAACTTCTACAGCTCAAAATGCTGAGTGTACTTATGAAGAACGCAGGCTCTTACATCATATATTGCACAATAAAGAGTACACTATTGAGAGTGCAGCCGCGGCCTTGGGGTTACGGGAAGCAGAAGTACGTATGATACTTGAAAGTTTACAGACTCGTGGTCTAACAAGATAATGGCACGTATTCTTAAATAGAATAGCAAAATCGCTTTACAAGTTCATATGTATAAGTTTAGAAAGGGACTGCTTGTAATACTGACTATTTGCCTGTTTATTCCACTTTCACAGGCTAACGATCCGGTTTACAGGGTCGATGGTTTACCCGAAGATTTACATTATGCCAAAGGTTCATCATATGAGATAATTTTGACAGCCAGTGATTATTCCGAAATATCATCAGTAAGTATTGAAGTTACTAATGGAACGCTAAGTGAAACTACCGAATTTGAGTCCAATGTTCACCAATTGAATCTTTCAGAGAGTAGTGAAGGCTGGACTTTTCATTGGCAAGCTCCCGGAGAATCTTTTGAATTAGGAGAAGGAGAGGCAGAATTGTCAATCACATTCTTTGATCAGGATGGAGGCACCTGGTCTTCCTATAATTCTGTGATAAGACCGCCAGAGATAGAGGCACACTCTGAGCCTAATGTGCCTGACTGGGCATCATCTATAGCATGGATTGGAGCTAGCATAACTGTTCTCTTGGCTATCCTGGGGTCTCTTGTTTTACGTAGAGATCGACTGAAATGACTGATAGTGATGAGAAAGACTTAGATTCAGTTAAGAGTGTTGTCGGGCTTTCCAAGATTACAGAAATTTTAAAAGTTACAGGAATTGCAGTGGGCATTCTGGCTATCCTCATAATTCTATTAGTATTTTATTATTCCATAACGTATGGATGGTACCCTCAGGGTACAACCAAGGGTGCACCAACTGGCAGTATGATAGTAATCGAAGACGAGAGTGGCGTATGGACGGTTCAGATCGTCAAGATTAACCCACAAGTTTCCGTAAACTCGGTACACTGGTATCTACAGGATGTACAGGGAAACACTAAGACTGATGGCTTAGTTTCCGATATCTATGGTACTAAACAAGGTCATGGCCATGGAGTAATATTTACTGATGTAGATTTCAATGGTAAATTGAGCCCCGGTGACAAATTTGAAGTCTTTCCGTCTGAGGCTAATTCAGATTTAGAAGATATTGATGATTTGTCTGGTTTTTCCTTCCGTATGAAGTTCGAGCCAACCGGTGACGTAATCGGTTACGATACAGTATTTGAATGAAGATTGTTTTAACGTAAGGTATATATGCTCAGATAGTTGTAGCCAAATTCTGACTTCGGTCAGAGGACACAACTATGAAGCGCAGAATAGTAAACGATGAGCAGGCAGTTTCGCCTGTAATTGCTGTCATTTTGATGGTTGCAATTACGGTTGTTCTGGCTGCAGTACTGTATGTTTGGGCTAGCAGTTTCCTTGGTGGTACAACCAAGAATGCACCAACTGGCAGTATGATAGCAAGCGAAGACGGAAGTGGTGTATGGACGGTTCAGATCGTCAAAATTAACCCACAAGTTTCCGTAAACTCAGTACACTGGTATCTACTGGATGTACAGGGAAACACTAAGACTGATGGCTTAGTCTCTGATGTATATGGTTATTACTCTGGCCAGGGTAAAGCTGTAGTCTTCATTGACAACGACTTCAATGGTAAGTTGAGCCCAGGTGACAAATTCGAAGTTCACCCAGGTGAAACCGGTTCGGATCTAGAGAGTGTCTCAGATGTATCTGACTACTCGTTCCGTATGAAGTTCGAGCCAACCGGTGACGTAATCGGTTACGATATAGCACTACAATCGTAGAGCTAGTCACCGAAAATAGAGCGGGGCTGCAAAGCCCCGTTCACCAGGTAAATGGGAGACTTGTCTCCCATCTACCCAATTTTTTATTTTTAATCTAACCAGGGGACCCTTTGTACCGGTTCAGCACCCTTTTCCAGACCTGCACTAACGACAGCGTCTGGTAATAAATCAAGGATGACCTCCTCAATCCTAGAATATCTAGGCGGTTTTCCTATTTCCATCCTCTCTCCACTCAAAGAGGCATCTGGATACTTTCTAAGGAAATCCATCGCTCCGTCGTCCCAAGGAGCAGGTCCTTTGTGGGGGACGATATCTGGTAGTTCAATAGTCGCGGTTTCAAGAACAATAAATCCTTTCTCACCTAGATTGGCATTCCAAGCAATAGGATCGAATTCTGCGATAGCACTGTAGATTTTTCTGCCCTGCTTCTGGAGCCATGGTAATGCAGTTTCTTCGTTTCCTCCTGGATGTGGGATTCCGACCGTAGTAACATGCCCTTTTGGAATCCTCTCCTTCTTGTTTGGGAAGAAGAAGTCGATTGATGGATTCTCCAAGAATGCTTTGGAGGCTAGAATAGCAGCACCAAGTCCTCTTAGAGTTACACCAGCCGCTACATTTCTTCTTCTATCAACAGGATCAGGTAGCATTATCGGAGAAGCAGGTGCTCCTTCAATCTCCCCTAATTTGACAGGCGGTCTCCATCCTGAGATTTCCTCAAGAAGATTTGTAAAACCTTTATTCTTTATACAAAGAATTTCCACCAAATATCCTGAAAATCCTCCTATAGCAGCTCCCGCCCCATATGCCCCTGCACCTTTCAGAAACTGTTTAGTAAGTCTTATTTCATCCTCCATTCCACAAATATTCTTCACAACCCATTCTGTATGAAAAGGCGTTCTATCAACAGCAGATACAGGTTTCGAAGGATTATTGATTTCATAACAAGGTACTACATCTAGTCCAACTCCGTCTATCTCTCCTCTCAGATAGGGATGTTGTGCGTAAAGTTCTCTTCCCTCTGGTAGAATCTTCCTAGCAGCGGCTAGTCCTTCCATCTTCAGATTAGTCCCTTCCTTGAATTTGAGGAATATATCGATGTCTGCGCCCCTGAGGAACGTTTCTTTTGCTACGGACCCCACTATCAAGGCCTCGAAATCAGAACTGTTTCTGTTAGCTTCATCAAGTAGCCGCTTTGCTAATCCAGTTATTCTGGTCTCTTCCTCTTCGTCGGGTTTGACTTTTTCTAGAACTTCCTGAAGGATTTCTTTCACTCTTCTTCACTAGACTGGTTGAATTTACCTTTATGCCAAGCCTTTGTTCTTTCTTTTTCAGCCCTTTTCTTCAAAGTTTCGATATCGTCTTTAACAGGAAGTAGTATGGGCAATAGGAATACGACAATTCCCAATACGAATAAAATCAATCCTAGTCCTACATTTTTTCTTATCATTATAGTTTCTAAGAAAATACTGATAGCTATTAGGGCAAAAAGTGTTGTTACCCATATTATTCTCCGATAGACCTTCTCACTGAATACATATTTATCAGCTTCATCAGGTATTTCTACTGAGAATTCAGCTTCAGGAATTTCTATTTTTTCCCCATTTATTCTAGGCCTTTCCCGTTTTCTTTTGAACATATAAATTGTAGCAATTATTCCCCCCACAAGGAATGCGGCCTGTCCATAACCAGGATCACCAGCCTCAGTAGCAGCCCAAATCGCATACAGGACAGCAAACCATATTGCTCCAATAATAGAATAAAAAAGATAATCAACTTCTGAATTTTTTGTCATTGGCCAAAATGGTAAGATTAAATTCTTGCTTCCATAGTTATAGCTTCAACTGGACAAGCAAATGCACACAAAGTACACCCAGTACAAGTATCTTCAAGAATCAAGGCTTTCTTTGATTCAAATTGAGAAGTCCTAGCCTGTAAATCCCAAGAAATCATATCTATTGAGGCAAAATTACAGAAGTAAACACACTGTGTACAACCAATACATTTCTCGTTGTCTACTAGCGCCATATATTCTTTACCTCGTGGAAGTGCATCTAAGGTCTGTTTTCTTAAATCCTTAAACATATCCTTTGCCTTCTCGATTCCCGTAGATGGTAACTCTTCCTTGCTGAGAACATCTTTTGCCCTGTTGAGCCATTTGTTTGGCTTGTGAAAGAAAAGAGGGACACTATCTGAAGCAACAGCCATAGTCGGTTCAGGTTTGGCTTCAGTAGGCGCTTCATCCTCTGTTTTTTCTTTCTCCACGGTTTCGGATTGTGAGCCAGATCCTATGTCTCCAGGATCAGTAATCAGAACTGCAGTAACCGGACATACTTCCTCACATGCTCTGCAAATGATGCAGTCTGGTTCTCTGGACATTATCGCTTTCTTGTCAGAAGCGGGATGATTTGGTGTATCTATCCAATCATAGACGTCAACCGGACAGGCTTCAATGCAGGCCCCGTCGGCTACACAGATATCAAAATCAACGGCAACGACACTTCCCCAGATGCCGAGTTTGTCAGTACCTACTCCTCCATATGAGTCAGAATCCTTGGCCCAGATTTGGATTGGTTCCGAATCACCATCGTGTGTGGCGACCTTTTGGTAGGTACTCATGAAGTTCTTGTCGATCTCAGCCACTAACTTTTTTCCTCCAGACAAGCAACTAAGAATTGCATTAAATCCATCATTTCATAGTCGTGATGATGTCCCTCCTCGGGGTTCATTCTCTCTTCATTTAGCATGCATTGCATATGCATGTAACATTTAGGGCACCCACCAAGCATAATGTCAATTCCAGCATCGGTACCTTGGTCCAGACGCTTTCTCCTAACTGCCTTGGTAGCATCATTACAGTACATCATTGACGAAACTCCACAACACAATGCTCGTTCTTTGTTGTTTTCCAGTTCAACCATTCTTGCACCATCTACCAACTGGATTAAATCACGAGGAGCTTCGTATTCTCCCATCATCCTTCCCAATCTGCATGGATCGTGATAGGCAACAGTAACATCTTCAGGTGCCTTGAATTTCAATCCCCTTCCTTGTAGTGTCTGCGTAATATGTTCAACCTTTATACCTAAAGTTCCAGGTAAATCATAATCCACAGCGAAAGTACGGTAGCATTCGGCACAAGAACACGTTATTATCTTGATACCAGACTCTTTCAATCTTCGCATGTTGTGCTCTTTCAATGTGTCGAAGACCTCCAGTTGTCCTTGCCACAATTGGTCATGACCTGAACACTTGAATATATTCATATCCAATATGAGTGGGTCAATCCCCGCATAGTTGAGAAGCTTGATTGAAGCTGCAGCAATGGATGCGTGGTCAGCATCTCCTTTGTTTAGATGAGTAAATTTCACTTCCACATCCATAAAATCAACACATCCAGGAAAGTATCCATACTCATGTGGCCTTTCTGGTTTCCATGGTTCTTTTTCTTCCTTCATTGCGTCTTCCACAATTAATCTCTCAAAAAGTGGGTGTGGTATGGTTCTTGAATACGGTTTTGTCCTGCTCATGAGCTAACTCCTGAAGTCGATAGTGCCCTCTGCTCAAGAACATAGTCAACATATTCAATGTTCTGCGGGCAAACGGCAGTACACATTCCACAAGTTATACAAGACCACATGGCGACACCATCGTGCTCATTCTGGAATGTATTGAAAATAATATTGAGTTCATGTTCTCCCTCCATGTCTCTGACAGGGCAAATATCATCACAGAGACCGCATTGGTAACACCTGTTAAGTTTGAATTCATAGATCCTCTGCATTCTTCTGTCAGTTATTCCATTTACATATAGGTCAAATCTTTCTTCGTCTGACAGTGGTTTTGCACCCTCGGACCTTCTGCGATCTAGGAAAAGATATGTAATCAATGCACAACCAATTGGCCCCCAGAGAGTAATTTGTGTAAGTACATTCGTATCTATCTCTGGATAATAGATTGCGATATTGGCATTGATTGAGAAAACAGAAAGCATTACCACCATTGCAATTCCATAGACACCAATGGCCGCACGCACAGGATCTTCAATAGGTCTTCGCTCATGCCCTCTATTTATCACGTCACCATACTGAGGATCTATGAAGTACCCAATAGCTCTGTCCATGAATGGCACACCTACAACCATCCCAAAAATTAGACCTTGAACTAAAGTTCCCCAGACTTTTGCACTCATTAACATGAGTTCGATATCTTCTAACCCAAGGAAAGGTATCATTGAAAGTGGAAGATTCATTTCAATATCTTGAGCTACTTTTAGACAACCGAACGCCCATAACAGATACCAATCAGGTAAAGGTGGTGGAAAGGGAGTTACAGCCGTCGGATCTGCAGCCTTGTGTAAAGGTGGAGGAACAAAAGCGGCCAAGAAGAAGAACAGTGCCATGATATACATGGTCAAAACACCATCTCTTGTCATCTCATGTGGGTAAAGAGGTTCACCCTTTACCATATCAGCTTCTAAGACGGAATGTTCTTCTCTATTTTCAATTTTACTAATAGTATCAAGAGCTACTTGCTCATCCTGATATTCTCCTATCATTTCAGTAGCACTGTCTTCGTTCATCAGTGAGGTTCAGCCTCCCCTTGTATCCAAACAAGCGCCATGTGGACAATTATTAGGACAGTTCCAATCAAAGGCAGAACAAAAATATGTAGCCAGTACATTCTGGTAATCGTATCTCCAGTAAGTTGTGTACCTCCAAATATGATCTGTGCCATTAAGGGGCCCATTGCAGGTATTGATGTGGCCATTTCTAGACCAATTGAGCCTGCTGCAAAACCCAATTCATCCCAAGGTAGTAGATAACCCGTATATCCAAAGAAAATTGTAACTCCAAGAAGGATTGTTCCTAGTATCCAATTTACTTCTCTTGGGTTTCTGTATGCACCAACGAAGTAAACTCTCATCATGTGGAGGAAGACTGAGGCGACCATGAAGTGAGCTGCCCAATGGTGCACCGCTCTTATGATATATCCAAAGGTCACTTGAGTCATTATTAGTTCCATCGATTGGTAAGCTCCGGATGTTTTCTCTCCAGTTTCTGGATCCGTCACGAATTCCCCATCTGGAACATAGTAGAAACCTAGGTAGATTCCAGTTATAGTAAGCACGATATATGCAAAGAAGGATAGCCCACCTAAAGAGTAGAACGGGTACCAATACCATACCGCTTTGACATTATATCTTTCAGTATGTGATTGTGGCATTGTTCTTCCGGTTGCAGGTAGTAGAGTGTACACAACAGAATAATATTCCCTTTTAGCCATAGAAAAGTATTTGTGTAATGCAAATCTTTCATCCACCCATTTCCAGGATTCAAACATAACTTTTGGTAATAATCCAGTAAAGTAGAGGTATGCAACTCCTGCAACACCACCAGCTAATGATAAGAAAATCAAAGGGAAGGTGTATTTCTTCATCAATTCTTCCATAAGTGGTGTTTCAGCACTTACTGGCACAGCCAGTAGAGCTAAACATCCAATCACCACAGCTATGATTTTGTTAAGTTTCATCATCCTTGTCCACAATATTTCAGCCACTCTAAGTGAGTGGTCAGACCTATTAATCCTCCATCTTTCTCGGCAATAGGCACTACAGGTAGCCCATACGGGGCAGGCCCCTCTAGTAATTCAGCAGTCATCACTTTTCTTCCTAATTCATCCGTTTCTTCATTTACTGACACAGGATCAAACAAGGAAAGATGACATGGGCAGAGGAACATGTTCTCATAATCTGCACCACTAATCGCACTGGTTCCCTCAGGCGTGAAAACAGGTTTACAGCAAAGATGTGGGCACTTGTAAGTGTGATACGCCATCATAGTACTGTTTCCTCCATCATCCTCAATACCCAACTCTTTCATGCTGTCTTCCGTAGGAACTTTAACAAGTGCTAGTTGAATCTCACAAGCTCCTAATTCTTCTTCTAAACCTTTTGGACCCCAGTTAACCAGAGCAGCATCCCAGAGTTTGAAATCCTCCTTCTTAGCAATGTCACCATCTTTACTCTCGTACCATTTTCCACTCTCACCTTTGTACGTCAAAGTTTCATGTGCATCATCTTCATTACATCTGGTAACTGGTGGTGGAAGGAGTGTTTTTAGTGCGGGGACAGTCAATGCACCGGTCATTCCAGCTCCGGCAAGACCGATAGCACCCTTCAAGAAATCTCTACGTGTAACACCCATAATTATCTCTCCAGTTTAGTTATGACTTTCCTCCTTCTCTTTTTCACTTCAAGAATATCTGGCATGAATGATCTTCTGTAGAAGTCAATCATCAGACCAAAAATCAAAAAGGCCATAGCAAGTGTAAATGAGAGGAATTGTTGATCCCAATTCTCTAATATTCCGTATATGAAGAGCGCATCATACATCAATTCCAATATCAATAAAAGAAGGATAATTCCAAATATTTCCAACTGTTCTTTACCAGGCACATTTCTTAATTCCTTTCCAAGATCTTCATCCTTGTATGTCCCTAATATCTTCTGTGCGTCCTCAGATGTGAGTTCACCTTTTGCGACCTTATCCAGAATTTCATTAACCTCGGTAATGTGAACTACCTCCTCTCATTACTATGTAAGATACCAAGACAGATAAAAGCACAACAGCTATCCCGAGCAGTCCAATCCAGTATTGCATTAAGGTCACACCTAGTTCGTGTATAGAAACCTCACCTGAAGCTTCTTGTGGAGTTCCAAGAGAAACGACAGTCAGATAAGACCACTGGTCTCCAGTTGACGCTTCTCCATTAACAACGTTGAAGTATACAACAAAAACAGCATCACCAGCTCCTTCAGAAGGCGCTTTCCACTGGAAAACCCAATTTCTTACGTCATTGCTTTCCATGTTGTGTGAGATGTAGGTTCCACCCTCGCCCGTCCAATAGTTACTACTTGATTGAAATTCACCTTCGCTTACAGAGGCTAGAAATCCGCCATATCTTCCGTTATCATTCTCAGATCTATCTACATTACTATCATTTACTGATAGAGTTATTTCATAAGTTGTTTCAGGAACATAAGAATTAGGTATCCCTCCTATGTTGTACATACCTTCGTTTAGCTGTTCTCCTGTATGACAATTACAACCGTTTACAATAGCATCCTCAGCCCATTCATCTCCAGCACCTTCTTGCGCTCCTCCCCCCGGATGCCCATCTACACTTCTACCAACTATCAATGCTGTTAGAATCAGCAGTGCCAATAGACTGTAATTCGTGTTGTCAGATATAGACAAATTACGCCCCCATAATAGGTGTTTTGAGAGGACAGTATCTACTATATAAAAATATGCAGTACGATTAACACTTTTCTATCGAGCATATATGCTTAATACATCGCCTATCTGATAAATCATGAAAAGTCCAAGCCCGTCCAAGAAAAATGGTCTGATTTTGCTTGGTCTTCTTACTCTTCTTCTCAGATATCCGATAACTCCTTCCGCAACGGGTACAGATAATTTTTACTATATTTCAATGGCGAAGG
>CAYFGG010000016.1:0-12535 GCA_964342795.1 uncultured archaeon
AGACTCTGACTGTTCATCATCTGAATCTTCAGATTCATCCTCAGAGTCAGATTCACCATCAGATGAATCATCAGCAGCTTCCTCTTCTGTAGATTCTTCTTCAGTAGTCGGTGCCATTTCTGGTGAAGATTCTGGTTCACTGCTAGGCTCATCTACACCCAAATCGGAGATTCCTCCGCCGTTTTGGTAATAAACATAGAACCCTGCAGCAAGACAAACCATAGCTGTTCCAATCAAAATAGCTGGAAGTGTTACTGTACCTAATTGCTTGGCCGCTTCATTTTCTTTTGCTGATTCAATCTGATTTGCCTGTTCACTCTCAGTATACTGACCAACCAGTCTTAATGCTACTACGTCTTGACCCTGATAATATTGTGCAAGAGCCTGTGTTTTTGCGGATGTAATTGAGTTACTTATTTGCTCTTCTGTGAAACTAGCATCAATATCACGTATTATATCTGGTCCAAAAGGCATATCATATGTTAACTGGACATCATAGCGCTGATCAATGACAGTACCTGTTATTGGATCGACCCAGACATCCTCATAGTAGTTCATGAGCATATCTCCCAAGTATTGTCTGTAAAAACAACAAATTCCAGTTTCATTTGCCTGAAAATGATAGGTAGTGAAATTATTAACTAAAACCTCACCCATGAATGTATAATTCTGCATATAAATCCCAGCAGGTTCACCTTGACCTGTCCATGGATCGCCTGTTCCAGCCACTGTCTTCAAACTTGAGAAAGGATTAGGCCATGATTGATTCTCTGCAGGAACCCAACAGGTTCGGTCTACTTTACTAATAGTTTCACATGTTGGTGAGAAAAATGTGAAACTTTCTGAACCATCTGCCTGCAAATATTGCAGACTTGTTCTGTTTACAATATATGTAGTATTAACCAATTCTTCTTGGAATGTTGAATTCGGATCCTCTGAATCTACATTATCGTAATCAGTTGCTTTTGCGGTTCCATTCTCATCGTATTCTGTTGCAAAAATGTTAAGGAAACCTGTAACGTTTATGTAATTAGCGTTTGAGGACTCAGAATTCACATATCCTGCTTTCTTTCCAGTTGCATTATAATAATCAGCACCAAAGAACGGATCTGATGTATCTATTCCGCCAACAACTCCCTCATAATAGGTAACTGTTGTGAAGTTATCATTCAAATAGACCAAAGTTGAAGGCATTGTCATGTAGATTGTAACCTCAAAAAGACGGTTGACATTGCTCCCCAATTCTTTTCCAACAGTCTGTACAGATTTGTATTCAAACCACATTGGTGCTGAACCAGGTCCAGCCGCATCACTAAAGCCTTCAAAAGTAGTCTGAAGAGTATGTAAATCACTGCCTTCAGATGGAGTGAATGGAATCTGAGTATCTGTTTCATCAGCAGTACAAATAAGAACCTCTAAACCATCAATTGTTTGTGAGTCACCACACGTAAATGTATCTGTGTGATTACTATTCACTGGATTAGCAAATTTGAATTCTTTACCTTCTTCAGGAGGGTTGTTAGGAGTCCAAGTTCCTTGTGTTGCCTCTCCGCCAATTGTAGTATGACTAGTGTAATCTGAACGATGTAGATAGGATTCTGATTCAGCAATAGTACCAAGCCAGACTCCCTCACCATCTAGCCCATCTGTTGTCAAACTGAAATTCTGGGAAAGATGTGTGTAATCATCGGTACTCTTAGTAGGATCAGCTACAACATTCAGAGTTGCACCGCCAATATTCTTTGTTGCTGTTGGATCATACGAACCTGTACCTACATTATCAACAAATGCTCCAGTTCCAGTCTCTGCATCAAAATCAAATGTGTCGATAGTACCCTCAAAATAGATGTTTACTTCGAAATCATCAGAGAATTTCATTGCATTGGGAACATAAACTCCCATAACATATGCTGATAATAGCAGAAATACTGCTCCTACGGCCACTAAGGCCTGTGCTGTCCATTCGGGTAGATTCATGTTGCTCATGTTTTTCTCCCAGTGCCGAAGCAAAGAGTTTGTATCAGATTTCTCTGAAACAATAACTGTTGCTAAAAAAAATCGTATATAACCTTTGCCATTGTGTTTCTAAATATAAATCAGGAACCTAATTCTTCTAATTTAGTTATAAAAAGTTTGATTTCTTCAACACTCCATTCAGGATAAAATTCTCCAAGTCTTGACCAAGTTTCAGGGTCCTGATCAGCCATACGATAAAGGTCAACAAGTGTTGCCTGAATTTTACCTTCATCGTAACTCTTTGAGTAGTCAGCCAAACGCTGATTTACCTTGTCTTTGTCCACGTTGTAACTCGTATTTATATCCAAGTCACTGAATTCTAGGTAATCTCCCAAAAGTGATTGGGGAACATAGAGAATATACATGCCTGAGAAAAAGACTCCAAACTGAAATATCAAGTATCCTTCAGGTGCATAACCAAAGGTAAACCAACCATCCTCTCCCATGTACCATTTCGTATAATAATAGTAACTAATGAATGTACAAATGAAGAAAGACGGAACTGAGAATAACCAATCTGTAAGACTTAATGATCTATCAGCCTCAGGAATTTCCCCTAGAATTGTGTATCTTAGACTGTATATTTCCAGAATCATCCAATACATAAGGAATAATGCCAGAAATATTAGAATCAAAGCAACAAAAAACCAGACATATCCTTGATCAAACATGACGAAAAGAATTATTGTCCCCAGAGCAGTTAGCCAGTACACACCGATTAGCCATATCCCATGTGACCATATCTTATGGAACAGTTGCTGGAGGCACAGAATACAAGCTATTCCAGATATCAACCATAAGGGTGTTGAAATTAGATGAAATTCTATTCCAAACAGTGGAAGAGCTATAAGTTTTCCAATACCTGACTCCATGTACCCGGAGAATAAAGATACAGTAAACGTTAGAGTAGACAAAACCAACAGAAGTGAATCCTCGGCTGACCTATCCAAATTAAATTGCCTACCTAACAAACCCATACTATTATTGAAGTTGAAAGTTAGTACAAATAGATTTTGTGTGATGTAGAACTCATTTTTCTTCCATTGCTTGCTTCAACAAATCACCCATTGTTAAGCCCTCACCAGATTTTTTAGATTTGATTTCAGGACCAGACTCGACATTTTCCATTAACCTTATTTTCAGAAAATTTTCTAGTTTCTTAATTAATTTCTCATTGGGCCTCATATTTCCAGATTCAACTGATGTCACTATAGATTTCTTCTCAGATATCTTACTAGCTAGAGTTGCATGATCCATTCCCAATTTTTCTCTTGCTTTCCTAACCACTGCACCATAGTTACTAATCAAAACCTTATCATCTGTATCAATATCGCTGTATCTTCTCTTCATATTTCTCTTCTGAAGAGTTTGTGCAACATATGCTCTATGACCTATTGATTCTCTATGTGTTGGTTCCGAACCCAAGTCTCCACAGGAACTACAAACTCGGATTACTGAACCTGATATCTTACGGGGTGATAACATGGCTGACTCGGAACCACACATTTCACATAACATTTGAAATCAAAACTGATATATAACTAAGCCAATTAAATGTTTAGTGATTTAAGGTGGCCCCGGACGAAGATGAAGGAGACGTGTCAGCACCGTCAAAAGGTGAAGATTGGGATAAATGGCTAATCGAAGAGACTGAGAGATTCGAAGCTGAGAAAAGGCAATTAGAAACCGATGTTTCGAGAATGAAAAGAGAAAATGCGCATCTAAAAGGAGAACTTGCCAGACTTAGAGCACCACCTCAAGTTATAGGAACTGTGAGAGATATGCTTGATGATGGCAGAGTAAGCATCAAATCTAGCAGCGGGCCAGACTTTGTAGTCCATATTTCTGAGGGGATAGATAAGGAAAAACTGGAGATTGGAGACAGAGTTGCATTACACCGCCAAACACTGGCTGTTCTGGAAACTTTACCTTCTGCCAAGGATCCATTAGTTATGGGTGCCGAAGTTGAAAGTAAACCAATCGAAACCTACAAAGATATTGGAGGACTGGCTGAGGAACTAGATGAACTAAGGAGCACCATAGAGATGCCTATGCTTCATCCTAAGAGATTTACGAAAATAGGAATAGAACCTCCTAAAGGAGTTTTGCTGGTTGGTCCACCTGGAACAGGAAAGACCCTGATGGCAAAAGCTGTAGCCAATGCAACAAATGCAACTTTCATCAGACTAATTGGTAGTGAACTAGTGCAGAAGTACATTGGAGAAGGTGCAAGACTTGTTAGAGAACTTTTCCAACTCGCTCAAGAGAAGGCTCCAAGCATAATTTTCATCGATGAACTAGATGCGGTCGGAGCAAAACGAATGGATGTTGGAACTACTGGTGACAGGGAAGTTCAAAGAACACTGATGCAACTTCTGGGAGAATTGGATGGTTTTACCCCACGAGGAGAAGTTTCAATCATGGCAGCTTCCAATCGACCTGATATTCTTGATGAGGCACTATTGAGGCCTGGGAGATTTGATAGAATAATCAAAATACCTCTGCCTGAAGAAGATGCAAGAATGAAAATAATAAAGATTCACACATCTAAGATGTCTGTTGCAAAAGGAATAAATTATAAGGACATCATAGCTGAAACCGAAGGACTATCTGGTGCAGACTTGAGAGCACTATGTGTTGAAGCTGGAATGAATGCTATCAAAAGCCGAAGAAATCAGATTACTAACAAGAACTTTACAGATGCACTTGAAAAAATCAAGAATCGCCTGAATGAGACGGATATATCCGAACCTGAGGGTGGGCTATACTATTGAGTCAAGATTCTGCAAAGAGAAATGCAGCTGAAGAAGCTGTAAAACTTGTCAAAAATGGGATGTCTGTGGGGCTAGGGACTGGATCTACTGCGGCTATTGCAGTTGATCTTATAGGGGAAAAATTGTCTGATAATTTCCAGATCGTTGGAATGCCTACCTCTATCCAAACTAAAAAACAAGCTGAGAAGTATGGAATAAAACTGATTGATATAGATGACGAAGAGAGTATAGATATTGCTATTGATGGAGCTGATGAGGTATCGGATGAACTAAATTTAATTAAGGGGTTAGGAGGCGCTTTATTGAGGGAAAAGAAGGTAGAAAAAAAAGCTAAAGAATTGATTATCATCGTTGATGAATCTAAAATTGTTGAACAGTTGGGTGTTGGGCCATTACCTGTTGAAGTCGAAATCGAAAATCACCATCTGACATCTAAAGAAATTGAGAAATTGGGATGCAATACTGAGCATAGAATTGATAATGATGGAAGGCCTTTTGTTACTGATAATGGAAATTACATTTATCATTGTCATTTCGATGATGGCATAGATAATCCAAAAAATATTGATCTTAAATTATTGAATATAGAGGGAGTTGTCGATACTGGATTATTCATTGACATGGCAACGAAAGTAATCGTTGGTAACCAAAATGGTACAAGGATAATAGAATAATCACTTTCCGCGCTGTTCTTTTGCCTTAGGCCTTAAACCTTTATAGTTACATTTTCGGCACTTTTCAGCCTTCCAAGCATTAATCGCATTACACTGCATGCAGACTTTCTTGTTGAACATGCGTGCCTCAGCTTCTGGGAAACGTGCCATGGTGGCGCCGTAGAAGGCGTAGTTATAATGATTGTGCTTAAAATACGAGTTATTAGCAAAACGAAAGAACTAATAAACATGCTTCCAGTGACCTACTATGAATCTACAGCCCGTTAGGGCGAATCATGTCCGAGGTTATTAACAATTGATAATAGCTAAGGCATGTTGGAAACGTACGCAAATAGAAGCTGTTTCAGACTTTAAGGGAGGATTCTGATTTAGTGGTTTTTCTAGCGGCATTTACATCTGTAACAGACGGATTGGAAAGTCCTGAATTACTGTGGGGCCGAATTGCATTCTTCATTTTTCTAGCGCTTGGCGTTTCTTTTATTTGCTCATTACTAGAGGCAATTATCCTTTCAGTAACTTGGTCTCATATTGAATTATTAAGTAAAGATGAAAGAAATAGTTCAGATAGACTTAGAAGATTAAAAGAGGACATAGATCAGCCTCTAGCCGCAATTCTGACACTCAATACTATCTCGCATACTATTGGTGCTGCTGGCGTTGGATCCGAATTTCACAAACTGGGTAGCGAATGGTTTACTGCAGCTTCGATTATACTAACAATATTGATACTCGTCTTTTCTGAAATTATACCCAAAACATTGGGAGCAATCTATTGGAGAAAATTAGCTCCAAGTTCGGCATATATGTTAGACGGACTTGTGTGGATGACGTGGCCTATAGTAGTAGTATTGAATAGCTTCTCGAAAAAGATTGCTGAAGGTAACGAGGATCAAAAAGAAATGACACGTGAGGAAATGATTGCGGTCGCAGAAATAGGAGAAACCCAAGGAGCTCTAGAAAAACAGGAAACTCAGGTAATAAAGAATCTACTGACGCTTGATAAAATCCTAGCTGAAGATGTAATGACGCCTAGCACAGTTATGATGACAATAAACAGAAAAGAGACCGTAGGGAAAGTCGTTGAGGAAAATGTGCCAATTCCTTTCTCAAGGATTCCTATTCATGACGAAAATATAGATGATATAATTGGAGTTGTATTCAGAAGTACTATAATGGAACTTCAAAGTAAAGGTGAAGAAGACACAAAAATGGAAGACATTGTGTCTAAACTATCTACTGTAGGTCCTGAAGAATCTGTCGCGACTTTGCTGGACGAATTCTTGAAGAAAAGAGAACACATATTTTTAGTAGTTGATGAATACGGTACCACTCAAGGAATCATAACTTTAGAGGACGCAATGGAAACTTTGTTAGGTGCAGAAATAGTTGATGAGTCAGACTCGGTGGAGGACATGCGACAGCTGGCTAGAGAATTGTGGGAAAACAGACGAAAAAGAAAGACTAACTTGATATCTGACTAGAATACCATTCTTTTATTCTATTTGCAGTCCATATTAAACTTGGAAGTACAAAAATTGCGATTATGAGTGAATAAACAATAGTGGCTGCAGTTATAATTCCAAAATTTCTAACAAGAGGCATAGGTGAAAGGAATAGAACCGCAAAACCAGAAACCGTTGTTAAACCTGAAATTAGAAGAGCTGAACCCGTACGTTCAATTGTGGTCTCAATTGCTTGCCTTTCACTTTTGTGCTCAGATTCTTCTCTAAATCTCTCAACAACGTGAATTGCATAGTCTATACCAAGACCAATTGTCAATGCCGTTACCATAACTGTTAGTACGTTAAGAGTTATTCCTAAGGCTGCCATAGTAGCCATTATCCAGACTGTAGCAAGAATGGTGGGCAATGTTGCCAAAGTCGCCATCCCAATATTTCGATAAATAAAGACAAGCATCAAAGCGGCCAAAACAATGGATACCAATGTCGAACTAATCTGTGTGGATTGTATTTCGTTCACAGTGACACTTGTTAATACATGCCCTCCGGTAAAACTAATCTCATAATCTTCCATACTGGCTGGCACATTTTCGCTAAGTTCTGCCCTCATGTATTCTAGACCATCATTATCTAATTCATAATTAGTGTCCGGACCGATGTACACCCGTATTACAGAAGAGGTATACGTGCCATCATCATCCCTATACAAAACGTGCTTTATTTCATCAGAATATGTACTGCCTGTGAACGGATCTGCAATGTCAATATCCCTTAGATATAGATAATCATATAGGTTTTTAATGTCTGAATCTGATGTTTGACTAAAGGATTTAGACTCATAAGTTAGATTGAAGGTGTATTTTAGTGACTGAACATAGATATATTCGTCTTTAGAGTTCTGTACTTCTGAATACTTTATCTCGCTCTCATTTTGAAGATTAGAAAACTTTATACGTGATTTTTCGGCATTATTTGGGACAGTGACCGAAGCCTTTGATTCTATGGACAAATCTGAATCAAGGGGGCTGCGTAAGATTTCCTCTCCAATTTCCTCATTGTTTTTATCATACCAGAAAATTGTTACCTCTAAGGAAGGTGATGAACCGTTCCAAGTCACTTCTAGAGTTTCCTCTGGAACTACGCTGAAGAAATTCGTTATAATCCATTTGTGAGTGGTGTCCTGACCTTTACCAACATTATACTCCTCGGAGTCCACCGCCTTCTGAACTACCTCAGTGACGGCCTCAATACGGGCCTCAGAACCAACTTGGATTATGAATCTGTCATCATTAAGGCCACAATTGGCTACGTTAGGATTACATCCTGCTTTTCCTTGCTTAAATTCATGTAAACCATCTATAAAATTAGTGCTGGCTACATCTCCCTCCATCAATATCTGTGACTGAGAGTAACTAGCGCCTCTAAATTCATTTTGGATGTTCTCTCCAGTCACCATTATTTCTAAATCATCTGATAAGAAATCATCTAATGTGAATGATGTGCTAATTTGTGAGGCACCACCAATCGCTAAAAGTGTTACAACTACTATAGTTGAAACTATTGCCTGTGGATGCTTGTCAACCATTTCTGAGGCACGTGATATATTCCTTTCAATTATGTCTGAACCTGAGACTTTGATAGCTGTCTTTTCCGAATTTGAATCCAGAACATATCTTAATGATGTGTAAAAAAAGACGGTCAAAATAAACGAAGAAAAAATACCTGCTGCACAAAGCAGACTGAAGTCACGCACCGGGCCAACGCCACCACTTATACCTGATAGGAAAGCAATAATTGTAGTAATTGCCGCAAGCGTTAGAGCTCTTCCTGTATGTATCTGAGACTCCAGAAGCGCTTCTTCTACACTATTTCCTGCGTTTAGGCCCTCCTGATATCTACGACTAATATGTACTGAGAAATCAATACCTAAACCTACTACCAAAGGAACCACTGCAACATCTATTGCAGTAAATGTTATGCCCATTACGACCCCAAACGCAAATGTCCAAACAACAGAGATAACTAAGGTTACTAATGGCAAGAAAACATAACTCCAATGCCTAAACGTAAACCATAGAAGTATTACAGTGACAACAAGCATCCCCAAACCCATCAGTAAATTGGTATCTTGCGTAGATTGATCAACATCATATGCTAAAAGATGTACTGAAAAGGCTTCAGCCTGGATACCGCTCCCAGAATCTAAATTGTGATTATCAGAAAGTAGCCTTATTTTCTGGCCAACTTCCTTCTTTTCTTGTGTCGTCAAATCAGGATTTAGATAAATCATTATGATCGTAGAATTTGCATTTGGAGCTGCCTTGTCATTTTCTGGAAGGACAAAAGCATTCATATTCATATCTCTATTAACAAGAACATCAAGTACAAAATCGACATCGTCCCATGTATAATTCCCCTCTTGGTTAGAGGTCTTTATGGAATCCCAAACTCTATCCCAATTTGAATAATTACATTCTTCGGCAGACTCATCATACTTCCCATTACCATTAGAATCGTTATACTCCAAACATCTTTCTTGATTGACTTCATCGAGAGATGTACCACTATCTCTTAGAGCATCATCAAAAAAACCAGCAACTGAAAGCACGTCCTCAACACCACCTATTTCCGATGATTGATGGTGCAGAACTAGAATGTCTGCTAGATTCTGCATAGTGAGAACATTGTCACCAACATTTGGAGTTACGTAAAGATTTACGACACTAGAATCCTTACCAAATTGATTCGATATCTTATCATATGTTTCTACCTCCTCAGACTGGGGAAGAAAGGCCTGAACATCTGTTGCAAATTCAACCTTGAGAAGAGAGGGAACTGCTATTAGTGTAATTAGCACTACAACCAATATTATCGGCCTTGGACTATCGATTGGAAGCCTGGCATAGCGCTCTAGCATACTCTCCTGCATAAGAACCTCCGTTAAAGCTTGTTGTCAGCGACCCAAACGTCGCTTCCGCTGTTGAAAAGAGCGAATTGCACGTAAAAAATCAATTTTTCTCATATCTGGCCAGAAAACATCTGCGAAGTATAGCTCGGAATATGCTAATTGCCACAGTAGGAAATTACTGATTCTTTCCTCACCGGATGTTCTTAATATCAAGTCAGGATCTGGAATGTCGCTGGTATATAGATTCTCCGATATCAAATCAGCGTCAATCTGAGAACTATTAACTTCGCCCGATTCAATTTTCTTTGCTATCTCCTCCATAGACCTTACTATCTCTTGGCGTCCACCATAAGCTACGGCTAAATTGTAATTGTAATCGTTGTAATCTTTAGTTTTGTCTTCGGCATATTCTATAGCCTCTATGACGTGCTTAGGTAGCATCTCACGATGTCCCAATGCACGAACTCGCACTTTATTCTCATGAACCCTTGGATCATTACCTGCATCCAAAAATGATTGTGCAAATAGATTCATTAAAGGGGAAAGCTCTTCCTCCTTACGATTAAAATTTTCTAGTGAAAATGCATAAACTGTCAAGTAGCGAATATTAAGATCTCTAGACCACTCTGACAAATCTTCTAAGGTCTCTTTGCCCATAATGTGCCCTTCATAAGTTGGCAGACCTAAACTCTCAGCGTATCTCCTATTGCCATCCATTATAACTGCCAAGTGATTGGGAACTGGACCCTTACGAACCTGGCGTAAAAGGCGGCTCTCATACACTTTGTAAATTGGAGACAGGAACTTCCTAACTATTCTTCTCACAAATTCCTATGTGCATACAACATTATAAAATAACTTTATTGGACGGATGTGCAAAACGAATATCTTTTCGAATTGGGTGGAGAAAATACAAAGCTTGCTAAATATGAAGCTAAGGAAGTCTTGAAAGGAGAAGGTTACAAGCCTGAGACAAATTTCGAAGACGAATTCTTTGTAACATTTACACTTTCGAAGAAACTAGAAAACTATGTTATCGAAAGGCTAGGAATGACCAAGAGAGTCTCAAAAGTGATATTGAAGTCAAGCAAAAAAAGCATGACGGATGCTCTCAAAGAAGTCAAAGAAATAGATATAGGAAAAAGTAGTTTTGCAATTCGTGGAATCGGAAAAAATGTGACGGAGCAGAAAAAAAATTCAATCTTAATAGGTGAAATGATATCAAGCAAAAATAAAACAGAACTAAAAAATCCTGATGTAAAAATATTATTCTACACTGGTTCAAAAATAATAATATCAATATTTAAAACCAAAACTCAGACAGCCTACAAGAAATGCTTAGAGCACCACGTGAAGTATCGACCCTACTTCTCACCAATAAGTATTCATCCAAGAATTGCACGTTCTATGGTCAATCTTTCTAAATGCTTGCCTAAAAGTAGGATTGTAGACCCTTTTTGTGGCACTGGGGGAATACTAATCGAAGCTGCAGATATGAAGATGGAAGCAATTGGAATTGATATCTCAGATAGAATGGTGGAGAATTCAATAGGAAATCTAAAACACTTTGGATTTAAAGGAAAGATAAAAGAGGGAGACGTTGGAATTCTAAAGGAAGAAAAATATGAGGGGATCGTAACAGATCCACCTTATGGTATCTCAAGTAGTAGCAACAAAGAAAACATAAAAAGTCTTCTTGAAAGAACAATACAAATTTTCTCAGAATGCCTAAAATCGGGTCAGAGGGCAGTGATTGCTGTATCGAATCCAAAACTTATACAATCAAAGGATTTCAATGTTATTTACCAATTTGAATGGTATATACATAAATCCCTCACTAGATACATTATCGTTTTGGAAAAAACTAGTAACTAACGTCTATTGTGACATCGTAAGACATACTACCATTGTCACCCTCTATAACAAACTCATAATCGCCCACTGATTCTAGTCTCTCGCTATCTATTGACCATGAACCATCGCCCTCTTGAACCTCCGTCTCATTTTCTATATTATTTCCCTGTGCATCTTTTAGTATAAGATTCACGGTTGAAGGGTCTATATTTCCTGTGAGTTGATTATTGTCATCAAGAGACCAAGATATGTACACACTTATTGCACCTGAATCTACAGGAAAACCTACTTCATCAGTTTCTCCTTCATCAACATCACCGCTTGCTTCACCATGATAATCCTCAACGACATTAACTGTTGTTTCAGCTTCGTCTGCGAGACCTGTAGAATCAGTAACTAAAAGCTTGACAGAGTAACTACCACCCTCATCATATTTTCTCTCAACTGTCTCCCCTTCATATTGCATATTATCTCCCTCAAAAGTCCAAGTAAAAGACAGCTCGTCACCATCTGAATCAGTAGAATCTGAACCAGAGAACACAATTGTTTCATTCGCCTGTATTTTTGGATTAGAAGGACTAATTCTAGCTATAGGATAGCTATTTCCTGAACTCTCCTCAACAACTTGATCCTCATCATCATCCTCTAAGACAAGAATGTAATATCCATATCCTCCAGAAGCCCCTAGAGCAAGGATTAAAACCAGCAAAATAAGAGTGACCTTTTTCATTTCTGTTCACAACCTAGTTACGCCATATTAATAGTTACCCATGACTCTAATCGTCTATTATCAGCAAGAAAAGCATATAAATAGGCCGCCGGAGTGGCGCCAACTCTGGATTTTAATCC